>PUMZ01000398.1 GCA_003551565.1 Candidatus Brocadiaceae bacterium
ATGCCTTCGACCCCTTCCGGTTTGCCGTCGGGTTTCATGCACATCAGCTTGTTGGGATACACCTCTCCCGAAGCTATGGCGTAGCCCATAAGTTTCACCGTGTAGCTGTTGGGTTCCAGTTCCACATTGTCGATAATACGGACCTTCGGCAGAACGATCCCCGTGTCCCCGGCCACCTTTCTGCGCAGTTTTTTGATCCTCTCCAGCAGAGTTCCGCCCCGGGACGGATCGATCAGCTGAATAAGGTTGTATCCCACCTCCACCGCTATGCGGTCCGGCTCGATCGCCGAATGCATGCTTTCCACCTCCCCTTCGGAACCGCTTGCCGGGTGCCCCGGCTCCCGTTGTTGCGCGGTTTCCCGGGCGGGCTCCGGTTCCTTTCCTCTGATCGCGACAAAAGAACCGGTCAGGACCGACCCCAGAAGGAAAAACGGCAGCACCGGCAGTCCCGGCATCAACATAAATCCAAAAATGATCACGGCGGCGGCCGCTATGGCTCTGGGATTCTCAAAGATCTGCACGCCCATCTCATTGGAAAGACCTTCTTTGCTTGCGGATTTGGTAACCAGTATGCCCGCCGAAACCGACATGATGATCGCCGGGATCTGGGTCACCAGACCGTCGCCGACCGTCAGCAGCGCGTAGGTGTTCACGGCCTCTCCCACGCTCATGCCGCGGGTGAGACCAATGATGATTCCGCCGACGATGTTGATGGTGACGATTACGATGCCGGCGATAGCATCCCCCCTCACGTACTTGCTTGCACCGTCCATGGCGCCGTAGAAATCGGCTTCAGCCACCAGCTCATCCCTCCGCTCCCTGGCTTGCGACTCGTCAATGAGTCCTGCGTTCAGGTCGGCGTCAATGCTCATCTGTTTACCCGGCATGGCGTCCAGGGTGAATCGTGCACCAACCTCGCTGATCCTCTCGGACCCTTTGGTAATCACGACAAATTGGATCACCACGAGGATCACAAAAATAACCAGACCCACCACCACATCCCCGCCCACCACAAACTGGCCGAAAGAATCTATAACCTCTCCGGCGTAAGCTTCCAGAAGGATCAGGCGCGTTGATGCCACGTTGAGGGCCAGCCGGTAGAGCGTCCCGATAAGCAACAACGAAGGAAATGTTGAAAAATTCAACGGAGCTTTCAGTCCCAGAACCACCATGAGAAAGAGAAGTACGTAAGAGAAATTGAACGTAAGCAGAATGTCGAGCATCACCGGAGGCAACGGTATGATCAGGGTCATGATGATAACCGCCACACCGAGCGCCAGCGCGTATTCGCTCCGTGCAGCCAGCATGCGACCGGCTTGCTGCAAAAGAGCAACCGTTGTGTTGGGATGTTCTTCCCGGCTCATCAATTCCGTTTCCTCATGATAAACGCCAGAACTTCTGCCACCGCACGGTAAAGCCCCGGCGGTATCTCCGAATCCACCTCGACACTTTCATACAGGGTACGTGAAAGCAATTTCCGTTCCAAAACCGGTACATCGTTCTCCCCGGCGATTTTTTTAAGCCGCAATGCGAACAGCCCCTTCCCTTTTGCTACGACAACCGGCGCTTCCATATCGGCCTCATCCCACTTCAACGCCACCGCATAATGCGTGGGATTGGTTACCACCACGCTGGCTTCCGCAACGGCATGCGCCATACGGCTTTTTGACATGCGCCGGCGCTCTCTGGCCTGGCGGGCCCTGACCTCAGGATCCCCCTCCGACTGTTTCCTCTCCTCCCGGACCTCCTGTTTGCTCATCATCAGGTCTTTACCATGCTTCCACCTCTGGTAACAATAATCCATAACGGCTATGACCAGCATCGAAACGATAACCGCCAGGATCAGGATCAGAAAAAACTCCCGCGCAACCCGTACCGCACCGCTGGCGCTCAGCCCCATCAGGCCGTAAAACCACTCCAGCCTTGCCCGAACCAGCATGACGATGATGACGGCCACGGCAGTCAGCTTCAAAACAGAAACCAGAAACTGTACGAGCGCCGAAAGGCCGACCAACTTTTTGATACCTTTCAACGGGCTCATGTTGCTCAGTTTCGGCGACATGGCCCTGGCACTGAAAAGCATGCCGGTCTGGCCGAAACCGGCAAGCAGCCCCGCCAGAACTATCAGGGCGAAAAAGGGCGCAAGCACAAGTCCCATTTCGGTAAGCGTTTCCGTAGCCAGCGATTCCACGCCGGTCGGGGTCAGCTCGGGACCGTCCAGATGCCCAAGATGAAATGCCGTTGCGTTGAGCATAAAGTCCCATATGCCGGAGCCGAACATCAACAGGGCGGCAAGCGCCGCCCCCATCACCAGCACGTTGTTGACCTCCTGGCTCTGTGCGACCTGCCCCTCCTCCCGCGCTTTCTCGCGCCTCCTGGGTGTGGGCTTCTCCGTTTTGTTCTGGGCTGAATCGGGCATTGTGGTGAACGCTCGATATTATCAATCGGCAAAATTGGTCGTGACCGCGAAAAAATGAAGCCGTTATTTGCCTGTGCCGTTGCTCGTTATGCCGTTGTTTTCAATCTGGCCCCAGGCTTACTCTTAAAAGTGTCCTCCTTTACGCCGATATTATTGCGTACACAAACTCATACATCAGATCGATAACCCCCGACATAAAATGAACTATCAACGGTAAAAACATCGCCAGGCCGATCAGCCCTGCACCTATGCGCAATGCAAATCCCATGATCAGGATGTTGATCTGGGGCACCAGCCGGGCAAGAAGTGCCATCGAAAGGTTGATGGTGAAAGCCAGAAGCAAAACCGGCGAGGCCATTTGAAAAGCCATCGAAAACGAACGCACAAGCGCCGCCACCGTTACGTCCCTTGCAAGTTCGGGCCGCAAAAAAACACCCGGGGGCCACAGCGTAAAACTCTGATGCAGGGCTCTGAGTATGACAAGGTGGCCGTCCACCGCCAAAAACAGAAGCATCCCCAGCATGTTGCAGAAAATCCCCAATACCCGCACTTCCGCCCCCGTCAGCGGGTCGCTTATGCGGGCCAGGGCCAACCCCATCTGCTGACTCATCATCTGTCCGGCAACCGTGAACAGCTGAAAAAGTGTCCGCAGAGTGAAACCGACCAGCCCACCGAAAAGCACCTCCGCACCCATGTACAGGAAAAAACGGGGCGCTTCGTTCAACCCCGCGGGCACTTCCAGATCGTGGAACGGAACGATGACGACGGTCATCACAAGTGCTATGACCGCCTTTCCCGCCTTCAATCCCAACCCCCGGCCCTCGACCGGCAGAAAAACCATAAACGCCGCCACCCGCGCCAGAGCAATCACGTAGATGTATGGGAAATATTCATCCATTTAATACCCCGCCGGCGGATTTATCCACTGAAACATCTCCAGCGTGTAGGCCACCATGGTGCTGATCATCCACGGCAAAAGCCAGATCAGCACCGCGACCACCGCCAGGATCTTGGGAATAAACGTGAGCGTCATTTCGCGGATTTGCGTAACGGCCTGAAAAAGCGCCACGATAACCCCAACCAGCAGCCCGGCCCCCAGAAGGGGCATCACCACCAGCAACCCCGTCATCAGCGTCCGCCTGGCCAGATAGATGACAATCTGTTGATTCACTGTATTTAACCGAAACTGAATATAAGGGAACTTGCCAGCAAACTCCAGCCGTCGACGAGGATGAAAAGCAAAAGCTTGAGTGGCATGGCGATGATGGTTGGGGGAAGCATCATCATGCCCATCGACAGCAATATGCTGGCCACCACCAGATCCAGCACCAAAAACGGCAGAAAAAGGACAAAACCCATCTCAAGAGCCCTGCGCAGCTCGCTTATTGTAAAAGCCGGAATCATGACGTGCAGGGGCACATCGCCCGGGTGCGTCGGCTGTTCTATTCCGCTCACATTGACAAACAGCTCGAGCTCGCCCTCGCCAACCTGTGCCATCATGAAATCCCGGAACGGCTCTGCGCCGGCCTCCACGGCCTCGCTCACCACCATATCGCCGGCGAGGTAGGGCTCTATCGCCTCTGCATTGAGCCTGCCGAAAACCGGGGCCATGATAAATAACGTAAGAAAAAGAGAAAGCCCTGCAACGACCTGCGCCGGCGGGGCCTGCTGGAGCGCAAGGGCATGACGCGCCACGCTTATCACGATCACGATGCGGGTAAAAGATGTCATGAGCAGCAGCATGGCGGGCAAAAAAGTCAGGAGTGTCAGCCATATCAGAACCCTGATGGGCGTCGCCATCTCCTCGGGCGGATCGACATACATACGCTCTGCGATTTCCGCCATTTCACCCATCGTCGGCAACCGGTCGCTTTCAGAAGCCGTAGCGGATGCGCCCGGCGTCAGTGTGATAACCACCAACAACAGCAGGATGATACACGCTGCGCGCTTCACTGCTTCCCCCCCCGCAACCTGGCCAGAAGCGCCCCGAAACCGGCTTCCATTTCCCCCTCACCGGACGGAGAAGGATCGGGAAATTCGGTGCGGTCAAACTCCCCCACCCGCCCGACACCCTCCGCACCTCCGGCAAGTATCAATATTTTGCCCGCAACTTCCACCACGATTATCTGAAGATTTTTACCCACTGAAATACAGTCCAGAACGGTCACGTAACGGCTGCGGCTGAAAATGGACCCCTGTTGAAGACGCTTCAAAATCCACGTCCCGATGCAAAAGACCCCGATGACGGCAGCAAGGCCGGATACCATCCGGAGCCAGGGCACCTCCAGCTCTCCCACCCCCGGTTGCAGACGCGCGGCGCCGACCCTGAACGTGCCTCCTTCCGACGTCCCGCCAATGGTTACACGCGCTTCGTATACGCCGGGCTCCTCAATCGCCCGGCGCGTTGTATAGCCGGCGGCCCCGGCTTCAAAATCTAATGCAACGGTTTCCGCAAGGTACACGTCATCGATTGCGATGCGCGCCTCACGGCGGCCCGTTACGGCCGTGCCCGCTTCATCGACCGCATCGGCTATTTCCAACCTGACTTCCCTGCCGGGTTCGGTGTCTTTTACGGAAACGGAGAATGCACCGGCCCCTTCATTCTCCCCGGCTTCCGAAACGACCCTCGCGCTGCGGCCCTCCGCACCGGCAGCGGCAGCGCCTTCAGGTCCTTCCCCGCCGGGACGAGCGCCGGCCAACATAGCGGCGAAAACCAGGAGACTGAAAAACGGCAAGAGGAACGACGTCATGGTTCGGGTCTTGTTTTTGCCTTCCGTCATTTCTGAGCATTACCCTTCTTATAAAGAACTTATTATTGCTCCAACCGTTTCCCGGGCATCTCATGGCCGGATACCTGCCAGGAATGCCGAAGACAGTGAAGATAAACCTGACCGTCTCAGGTTGACTGCCGATTTCAAAGCGTTCCCGGGACAAAATAGCGGGGACGCAGGCGGATACAACGCAAGAAATATGCCAGAGAGGGCATAAGCGCCGGCGCACCTTCAGAAAAACGATCAACCGAAAGCATGGAGGTTCTGGTTAAAACGTCGCAAGCTGAAAGTTTTTGGTTGAAAGTTGTAAGCCAAAAAAAAAGAACGTGATCAGACTGTTGAAGGTGCTCCCCGGACAATCCTTTCGATCTTCCGCCGCCACCGCTCAACGGATTCCGCTCAGTGCCCGGGGGACCGTGCGAAATGCCCGGGACTGGAAGCATGTGCGGGCGCGCCTGCGTAGTGAAACTCAACATGCGTTAGAATAAACAACCTTCCCGCAGGCCGAGGCGCCGGGGACAGTGCAGATTCGCAGTAGCCCGGGAATGCGTAAGGAGGATTTTGAAAGAAAAGAAGTGGCCGGGAAAATTGCCCGATAAAAAAATCACGCCCCGACTTGACGGGAAAGAGGGGGGGCCGGTCGTAAGGTATAATGTATGGTTGAATGGGTTTTCCAACTCGGGTATCATTGAAAGCCGTGCCCGGCAGGACCACCGATTATTGATCCTTTTTTCCGGCATTTTTTCATCTTACCGGAGGGGGATGCAAAAGGCTCATCTCTGCATTTTTTCAGGAAAACCATTATGTCCGCCCGAAAGGAAGCCTTATCGGAAATGAAGAAATATCTCATGCCCTGCAAATTCTGGGATGAGTGGTTGAACACTACAGGTGAATTGCCCCCCGATTTTGAAAAACTCCCCTCCGTTCCCAACCTGCCGGACCCTATGGATTTTATGTCCAACAAAGTTGTTCGGGCTTCCGACTGGGACGAACAACGAACAATCATTTCAGAGCATTTTCAATATTATGTTTTTGGTTCTTATCCTCCTCCTCCTGACGAGGTGATTGCCGAGGAAATCAGCCGGCAAAAGGAAGGGAATGGAGCGGTGAGGAAAGAAATCGAACTTTCGTTCGGGCCGGGCAAAAAAGCAAAGTTGCGTTGCGAAATGCTCGTTCCGGGATCGGACAACAACGATAAATTTCCGGTATTTATGACCCAGCGGAATCATTATGCGTGGTCGAGGATTGCCCTATCCCGGGGATATGTCGCCGTGTCGTATAATGGCTGCGACAGTGCGGATGATTCGCAGGAATTTAAAAAAATCTGGCCCGGATACGACTGGACAAAGCTGGTCCGAAGGGCATGGGCTGCAGGGCGGGTTCTGGATTATCTCCATACGCTTCCCTATGTCGATAAAAGACATGCCTGTATAACAGGACACAGCCGCAATGGAAAACTGGCACTGATTGCCGGGGCGATTGATGAGAGATTTGATGCCGTCATTTCTTCTTCGTCCGGGCTCGGCGGGGCCACACCCTACCGTTTCAACAATGACGCGCACTTTGGCGCGGGCATCGAAATACACACGTCCCTGCCCCACAACATGGAATGGTTCCACCCGAGGCTGCGATTTTTTGCGGGGAGGGAACACAAGTTGCCGGTCGATTCAAACTTGCTTATCGGGTTGAGCGCTCCCAGGGCCGTTTTGATCTCCTGTGCCGAGAACGACAGCTGTGATAACCTGCGGGCGGCCGAGGTTGCCGTTCGCTCTGCTGCCGGGATATGGAATCTTCTGGATGCGGAGAAAAAACTGAGGTTGATGGTGCGTTCCGGCGAACATGAAACGCGCCCCACGGAAATTGAGACGTACCTGGACTGGTGCGATCTGAACTTTGACCGGGTTGGTCAAGAAAGGGAAGAACGGCTACATAACTTTTTCCGTAATCAGTGGGTTTTTAATTATGATTTTGAAACCTGGAAAAAAATGAGCGGGGTCAAAATCGATGTTGATGACATGCCCGGAAAAGACAGAAGCATACCGGCCCGGGTGGAATGTCTGCTCGGTGAAGATCCGCCGCACGCACGGGGGATTAACGGCGCCTACGGTTGCGAAAAACCTTACAAGAGCTTGCTGTTGAACAGGCCGGTTGTCATAGGAAATGCAAAGATAGAAAGGTACAATTTCAACTTCGGACAGTATATCCCCGGTGCGCTCTACACCCCGGCGGGGTTATTTAAGATCGCTGTAGGCAATGAAATCAACCTGCCGCATTACCCTTCCGTTTTAAAGTTTGACGAAGCAAAAAAAATCCGGAACAAAGTTCCTCTGGTTATCTGGCTCTCATGCGACTCGGTATCCTGCGGTTATTCCGGCGCCACCGTCTCCGGCAGTCAACACATGCCGGAACCTCTTGCCAAAGATGGTTTTGCCGTGCTCACATTTGACCATATCGGCAACGGCAACCGCGTCGGGGAATGGTCGCATTTTTATGAAAGATATCCCCGCTGGTCGGTCATGGGCAAGATGGTTTATGATACAAGGTCGGCGATCAGTGCGGCTTTGCAGATGGGCTTTGCCGACCCGGAGCGAATTTTTATCGCGGGATTCGGGATTGGCGCGACCGCCGCCATATTGACGGCCGCCCTCGATAACAACGTCGCCGGCGTAGCAAGCGTCTGCGGTTTCACCCCCGTGCGGACCGATACCGCCGATCGACCCACCGGCGGCATTGCCAGGTACGCAACATGGGATGGGATGGGATTTCTGCCCAACCTCGGCTTCTTTGCGGACGAGCCATCAAAAGTTCCGGTTGATTTCGACGAAATACTGTCATCCATTGCCCCGCGTTATCTTCTGGCCGTTACCCCGACACTGGATAGAGAAGCCAACCATGAAGAGGTTCTGGAAACCCTGGAGAAAGTCAAAGCCGTGTACCGGGACAAAGGGGCGGGCGACAGGTTCCGGCACCATGCGCCGGCCGACTACAGGCGATACTCGCCGGCGATACAGGACGTCGTGCATCAAAGCCTCCATGAAATGGCGGGCATGTGATTTGACGCGTCATCGTGCCTGCGGCGTTCCCGGGAGGCCGTTATCGCGTCAAACCGGCGTCAAGAAGTCATGCAGTCGAAAAACCAAAAACAAGGGGGAAAACTTCATCAGTGGAATCGGGCCAAACAGAAAGCCGACCGGCATGCAAGCAAATTCAAGGAGGACGTCCTTATCCCCCTGGAAGCGGCTGCCATTCCTTACTTTATCGTTGGATACAGCCTGGGGACACGGGTCGTTGCAGAATCTTTCACGCACAGGGAGGCTCCGCTTCAGCATCTGGGCGGCGTCTACTTCCTGGGCTCGGCGCTGCCGCATACCTATCGGCAGGATACGGGCGCTCTGCCCGAGGGCATGAAAGTCCTGAGTTATTATTCTCCGCTGTTCGACCAGGTGCTGAAGATCAGCTTTTACAATGCGGAAGGCGTCGAGGCCGGGGGAGAAATCGGGTTTGACGATCAGGAGCGTTTCCGGCAGTATCGCACAGCATGCACGCATATCCACAAGGGCGGTCCGGTGCAGCGGGATTATTCCAACCTGGCCCGGGCGATCGGGTATATTTCGTTGTTTAAATCCTCCATCTTCCTGGAAGGGAGATCGCCCTTTTTCAACCTGGAACTGCCGGTGGCTTCCGGGAGTCTGAATTGGAACGATATCGTTTGTTTTCCAGCAGTGAGCCCGGAGATCCTGATCCAGCAGAACGTGAACACCCGTCATTACCGCGCCGTGGCGCTCCGTGAAGACGGAAGACGGGTTTGCAAGGCGTGGGGAACGAATCTCCACACAATATTGCGGGATCTGGAGTTGTTTTCACCGCCGTATGCCCGGGTGGTAGACGAGTGAACCGGTGAACGAAGTGTCGGGGAACGGAGCACATGCGATGTGAAAGCAGTTGACGACAACCGAGATATCTGAATGCGAGGACATTTCGTTCAGCGATATGCACCATGACGGCCTTGCCTGCTATTGTGTCAGGCCCGGCAAAAAGGTTGCAACTGGTTCGTAGTGAGCCCCTTCCGGGGCTCTGGAGCCCGGAAAATGCCACGCTAAAGGCAGGCCCTGCGGGCGCGTTAATGGAATCCTGCAGATTGGCGATAAGGCCTTTAACCGCTTGCAACGCCGCGCATCTGCAGGTAGAATACCCGTTAGTTTTATCCAACATTTTGACTGTATTGGTGATAAAAATGGCGGGAATGATTTTAATGATTCTGATGATCGTTATGTTCCTCGTGGTGTGCGCCATCCTCGGTTTCGTCGCCTTTGTCCGCCAGGCAAGAAACTCCACTGCAAAATCAAACGCCATGCGCATCGGCTGGCTCGAACGGAGGGTCAGACGCCTGGAGGAACAACTCGCGCCGGTCGGGCCCGGAGATGCGC
>PUMZ01000122.1 GCA_003551565.1 Candidatus Brocadiaceae bacterium
AAGCCGTTTCGATATAGTATACAAAAGCAAAAAGGTCGGTGAATATGTCCCCGATTTAATTGTGGAAGATAGAGTTGTGGTGGACACAAAGGTTATAGAGAAGATCACAAATGTTGAGCTCGGACAGATGATTAACTATTTAAGGGTGACGCAACTTTCCACCGGTCTTGTGTTAAATTTCAAATATCCCAGGCTTCAGTGTAAACGTGTTTCTCTTTAATGGAGCAGCAATTGCAGCAACTACTGATGAACACTGATGAAAACCGGCAAGAGCTTTTAGTGCGTTTAGAGGCAGGTTAAGGAGGGGCAACAACTTTGAAGTCTTGTGCCTTATCCGTGTTAATCTGTGTCCATCTGTGGTTCTATGAATGTTTATAACACTGACCAACGTGGTTCAGTGAATATATACTCCGCAACGTTAACGAACCGCAAACAACAATCGGAGAGGACACGCTATGAACAGTCGAGAAACCCGTCAAACGGCCCGGGAGCTTGCCCCGGAACAACTGCGTCGCCGGATCGACCCGGCCGTTTTCGATTTTGAGACGACCGCGGACCTGGAACCGCTCGAGGGCACGATCGGGCAAGCGAGGGCCCTGGACGCGATCGGGGCCGGGATGGATATCGACTCGCCCGGGTTCAACATCTATGCCGCCGGACGTGTGGGAACGGGCAGGAACTCCACCGTGATGGCCCGCGTGAACGCGAGGGCGACGGAGCGGCCCGTACCGCCGGACCGGTGCTACGTGTATAACTTCGATGAACCCGACCGGCCGCGGGCGCTGGGCCTCGAGGCCGGGAAGGGATGCGGGCTGGCCGGGGATATGGAGGAGCTGCTGGCCGAGTGCAAGGAAGAGATACCGAAAGCTTTTGAAGGCGAGGACTACGAGCGCCGGCGCAACGAGGTGGTGCAGGAGTTCCAGAAACGCCGGGGTCAAATCATCGATCAGCTCCGGGAAAAGGCCCGGGAGCTGGACCATGCGATTCAGGTCAGCCCCTCGGGCATCGCGGCGGCGCCCCTTGTGGACGGGGAAGAGATATCCCAGGAGGAATTCGCCAAGCTTGAGAAAGAAAAGCAGGAGGAGCTGCGAAGAAAAAATGACCGGGTCCAGGAACTGATCGCCGAGACGATCTCGCATGCCCGCAAAGCCGAGAAGGAAGTGAAGGAAAAAGGCGAAGAGCTGGACCGACGTGTGGGGCTTTTCGCCGCGGGACATATGGTCGAACAACTGAAGGAAAAATATTCCGGCAATACGGAGGTTGTGGAATATCTGGACCAGGTCAAAGAAGACATTATCGACAATATCGACCTGTTCCGCTCCGAAGATGATCCGCCGCAGGACCCTATGGGGATGCAGCAACAGGCGCGCCGGCTGGCGTTCAACAAGTACAGGGTCAATGTTCTGGTCGATAATTCTTCGGTGGAAGGAGCGCCCGTGATCGAAGAGCGCAATCCCACCTATTACAATCTGTTCGGCCAGATCGAGTATCATTCCCAGTTCGGCGGCATGAGCACGGATTTCACGATGATCAAGGCCGGTTCCGTCCTGCATGCGAACGGGGGCTATATCACATTGCAGGTGCTGGACCTGCTGATGAATCCGTTTGCCTGGGAAGGGCTGAAACGCACGCTGCGCACCCGGCAGGCCCGGATCGAAAACATGTGGGACCAGTACCGGCCCGTGCCCGTGGCCACGCTCGAGCCGGAACCGATACCGGTCGATGTCAAGGTGATCCTCGTGGGCAGCCCCATCCTGCACGAGCTGCTCTATTTTCTGGACAAGGATTTCCGCCGTCTGTTCAAGGTCAAGGCCGATTTTGATGTGGAGATGGAGGTCAGCGACGGACACGTGCAGAAGTATGCCGCCTTCATCACCAGCCAGTGCCGGCAGCACCGGATGCCGGCTTTCAACCGGGACGCTTCGGCACGGCTGATCGAATACGGCATGCGCCTTTCGGGGCGCCGGGACCGTCTTTCCACCGAGTTCATGCAGGTGGCCGATCTTCTCACCGAAGCCGCGCAGCAGGCGGAAGCCGACGGCAACGAGGTGGTCAGCGGAGAGAATGTTACCGGCGCGATCCGGGCGCGGGAGAAACGCCTTCGCATGGTGCAGGATAAGCTCCAGGATATGATCGAAGAGGATGAACTGCTGATCGACACCGACGGCGCCGTCACCGGGCAGGTCAACGGACTGGCGGTGCTGCAGACCGGCGGCCACCGCTTCGGGAAACCCGGCCGCATCACCTGCATATCCTCGGCCGGCCGGGAGGGCGTGGTGAATATCGAACGCGAAAGTAAGATGAGCGGCAGCCTGCACGATAAGGGCGTGATGATCCTTAACGGGTATCTTTCCGGCAGGTTCGGCCGGAACCGGCCGCTGAGCCTGACGGCCAGCCTGTGTTTCGAACAGTCGTATTCGTACGTGGAAGGCGACAGCGCCTCCTGCGCCGAACTCTACGCCCTGCTCTCGAGCCTTGCCGGCACCCCCCTGCGGCAGGACCTGGCCGTGACCGGATCGGTCAACCAGATGGGACAGGTGCAGCCGATCGGGGGAGTGAACGAGAAGATCGAAGGTTTCTACGAGGTCTGCCGGCGCAAGGGGCTGACGGGCACGCAGGGGGTTGTGATACCCGCACGCAATCAAAACGACCTGATGTTACAACAGGACGTTGTCGATGCGGTGAGCGAAGGAACGTTCCATGTCTATGCGATGAAAAACATCGAAGATGGCATCGAGCTGCTGGCCGGCATCCCCGCCGGCGAGCGGGATGCGGACGGGAAATATCCCGATGATTCGCTGTTCGGTCGCGTTGACCGGCGCCTCGCCGAGATCGCGGACATCATGAAAGAATACGGTCATTCTGTTTCAAAAAAGAACTCGAAATAATTCTTTTTCAAAAACGAATTTGAAAAGAATTAATACAACGGCAATAATTCTTTTCAAAAACGAATTTGAAAAGAATTAATAAAACGGCAACGACGAACGGCAAACGACTTCAATTTTTGCGCGGGCCGAAACACAGCCTGGCGAGCGCGGATATTGTTGGAAAATAAACTCGCACAAAGACACAAAGACACAAAGAATATGCATGAAAATGAGATAGGTAAAATAGTTGTCGACTGTGCCGTTCGTCTGCATCAAGAGCTTGGGCCGGGGCTTTTTGAGACGGTTTATGAGGTGTTGCTTGCACGTGAGTTGGAGTCAAAGGGTTTGAAAGTGGATCGTCAAATTCCCATTCCGATTGAATTCAGGGGCGTTCAATTTGATGAAGGTTTTCGAGCCGACATCATCGTGGAGGAAAGGTGATTTTGGAACTTAAATCGGTTGAATCCACTTCAAAAGCCCATAAAAAACAAGTTTTAACATACTTAAAATTGACCAACATGAAATTGGGATATCTGTTGAACTTCGGCGAAGCGTTAATGAAGGATGGCATATCTCGACTGCTTAATGGGGATATTTCTGAACAATAACGCCTGGTGTCTTTGTGGCTTCGTGCGAGAAAATATTTTAATTCAATAAAGTCTTGAGCTTACGGAAAACGTATAAACGCAAGGGCGCGAAGACGCTAAGGCATACAGATACAATTCCAATGGGGAGTGAGTGATGATCGCAAACAATGAGAACACCATCCGCATCTACGACACCACATTGCGGGATGGATGCCAGGCCGAGGGCTTCTCGCTCTCGCTGGAAGAGAAACTCCAGATCGCCCTCCAGCTGGACGAGCTGGGCGTGCACTACATCGAAGGCGGGTACCCGCTGTCGAACCCGAAAGATGCGGAGTTCTTCCGCCGTGTCTCCGCGCTCAACCTCAAAAACGCCGATATCGCCGCCTTCGGTTCGACCCGGCGCGCCGGCACAACCGCCGATACCGACCCGGGGCTCCGGGCGCTGCTCGATGCCGAAACCCCGGCGGTGACCATCGTGGCCAAGGCATGGGACCTGCATGTGACCAAAGTGCTGGGCATCGATCTGGAAGAAAACCTGAAGATGATCGAAGATTCCCTGCGTTTCCTGACCGCCCGCGACCGCACCGTGCTGCTGGATGCGGAGCATTTTTTCGACGGATACGCGGCCAACCCCGAATACGCCCTGAACGTCGTTCAGGTCGCCGCCGACGCCGGCGCCGACTGCGTCGTGTTGTGCGATACCAACGGCGGTGCGCTCACCTCACGGGTCGGCGAGGTCACGGGCGAGGTGCTCCGCCGCACGGATGCGGCGGTGGGCGTGCATTGCCATAACGACTGCGGCCTGGCGTTGGCCAATTCCATCGCGTCGATCGAGAACGGCGCCCGGCACCTGCAGGGGACGCTGAACGGTTTCGGTGAACGGTGCGGCAATACCGACCTGTGCGCGGCATTGCCGATCATCGAACTCAAAACGCCGTTCACCTCCGTCGGGCGCGAAAACCTGCGCAAAATCACCGAGGTCTCCCGCTTCGCCTACGAAACGGCCAATATGATGTTCCGCAGCGACCAGCCGTTTGTGGGCGCCAGCGCGTTCGCCCATAAGGGCGGGTTGCATGTCGATGCCATGATGAAGGACCGGAGCACCTACGAGCATGTGGACCCTGAGGATGTCGGCAACGAACGCCGGTTTTTGATCAGCGAGCTGTCGGGGAAAGCGGCGGTGAAACAGATCTTCCAGCGCCTCGATATGGCCCCGGACAAAGATGTTATCGCCGCCATCCTCGCGACGGTGAAGGAGAAAGAAAGCCAGGGATACCAGTACGAGGCGGCCGAAGGTTCCTTCGCACTCCTGGCGCGCCGGGCCGGAGGAACCTACCGCAAGTTTTTCAACGAAGAAGGGTACCATGTCTCCACCATCAAGCACGCGGGCGGAGATATCGTCACCGACGCCACCGTGAAACTGGCGGTCGACGGGCACAGAGAACATACGGCGAGCGAAGGAGACGGCCCGGTCAACGCCCTGGACGGCGCCCTGCGCAAAGCGCTGGAACACCACTATCCCTGCCTCCGAACGATGCACCTGACCGACTACATGGTGCGCGTGATCAACCCCAAAGCCGCCACCGCCGCCCGGGTGCGCGTGGTGATCCAGAGCGCCGATGAAACGCAGACATGGGGCACGGTGGGCGTGGATGAGAACATCATCGATGCGAGCTGGGAAGCCCTCGTCGACAGCATCGAATACAAACTGCTGCGCGAACAGGACGGGCAGCGGGTTATTTAACAAGAATTACGTAAAAAAAACCGTATGCCGTTGCAGTTCTTTGTGTTCTTGGTGTTCTTTGTGTGATTTCCGCCTGAGCCGGAGGAACGGAAACGACATGCATCACACGAAGATCACAAAGAGCACGAAGGAAAGAAAAGGAAAAGCAATAAAAAATTAATAAAACGACGAACGGCATACGGCAAACGACTTTTTTTACGTACAAGCCCCCACCGGCCCCGTACCGGTGGAGCGAAAGATTCCTCAGCTACCCGCACCGCACGAACCACCCCGCTCCCCTGCGATCAGCAACGGTGTGAATTCGTTGCGTCCTGCCGGGGGGACATTCCAGCAACCGGTCTTCGCTCCCCATGCTTTCACTTCCACCACGGCCTCATCCCGTCCCTTGCCGTAGCGGGCCGTTATCCGTGCGGCGGTGCGGAGGTTTTCTCCGGAAGATTCCCCGCGCAGAAGGGATGTCGGCCCAGGGTGCGCGGTGCATGCGATCAGCACATCCGGGTCCCGGGCCGAAGCACTCAACATGTCGTTCTCGGACTCGTCCCTTCCGACAATGAGCCTGGTGGTCTCACCCAGCCGGAAGTGACGTCCGATCGGAAGCAACGGCAGATCGGCGCGGCACAACCCGCCGTGGCAAAGCAAGTCCCGCAGACGCAGCGCGTAGCCGGGATCGGTCAGGCGGCAACCGCCCGCGGGGGCCGGATAGTCGGTGACCCCCAGTTGTTCGGCGAGCTGTATCTGGGGCGTGCGCCGCCGGCCGGAGAACGCGCACAGACGCCGACGTTCGACCCACCCCGCTCGTTCCGCCAGCGTGGGTTCCAGCAGGCGTGCGGAGAGCGGCCGCAGCACGCGGCCGGCAACGCCGGCTTCTTTCTCGGTATGGCGCATCATTCCTTTCCGCTGGGTCATCGGCCGCTGCCCGAGCACCTCGCCGGTGACGATAAACGCCGCTCCTGTCCGGGCCATGATCTCGCGTGCGTGGCGAAGCTGCAATATGCGGCAGTCGATACACGGGTTGAGTTCGCTGCCGTATCCGTGCGGCGGGTTTTCAACGAGTGCGATCAGCTCATCGGTGATATCCGTGGTTCGCAACTCCATCCCCATAGCCGCAGCCGCAGCCGTGGTTCCCGAGACGTCGGCGGGGATGCGGTCGGGCAGGAAATCGGAGGTGAAGTGCACGGCAAGAAGACGGATCCCCTGGTCGGCGACCAGCCGTGCGGCAAGCCGGCTGTCCAGCCCGCCGGAGAACAGGATTATTGCCGTCACGGAATCGGAGCTGGCGGGAGTTCGATCGGAATGCATTGTCGTTGGGAAAAAAATGCCGGTATCGAATCGCTATCGGGATCGTTCCTGAGTGTAGCTATGAACCTTTCGCCCCACCGGTACGGGGCCGGTGGGGACTTGTACGTAAAAAAAAGCCGTATGCCGTTGCCGTTCTTTGTGTTCCTGGTGTTCTTTGTGTGATCCCCCCCCCTGAGCCGGAGGAACGGAAACGACATGCATCACACAAAGAGCACAAAGAGCACGAAGGAAAGGAAAGGAAAGGAAAAAACTATCCTTACTGTCTTTTCTTATCCGTTTTCTTTTACCCCTGCTTTCTGCCGTTGCCGTACGTCGTTTGCCGTTGCCG
The DNA here is from genome assembly GCA_003551565.1 of Candidatus Brocadiaceae bacterium. Taxonomy (GTDB): domain Bacteria; phylum Planctomycetota; class Brocadiia; order SM23-32; family SM23-32; genus PUMZ01. Next base: position 6,826 of record PUMZ01000122.1, read on the forward strand.
TTTTATTAATTCTTTTTCAAGTTCTTTTTTGAAAAAGAATTATTAAAAAAGAATTATCTCCACCTGACGGCGCCATTGGGATCTTGCATCCGGGGCGATATCCCGCCCTGTCAGGCTCTTGAGGTGGTGGTAGGCGGTGATGGAGACGGCCGGGGATTCATCGGCCAGAGCCCGCAGCAGGATATCAAGCGCCACGCTGCGCTCCAGCCGCACGACGCTCAGGTCCACAGCTGTTATTCTGACCAACGGGTCCGGATCCTTCTCAATCGTGCGCAAAAAATCCTCCCCGGCCTCTTCCTGTTCGATATCCGCGAGGGCGATCAGGGCTTTTTTCCTGACACTGCGGTTGGTATCGCGTTGCAGGGCGTAGCGGACGCGATCGGCCGAGCGGGGGTCCTTCAGGTTCCCCAGCGCTTCGGCGGCAAGGGCTCTTGCGACGGGATTACGGTCGTTTGCCAGGACATTTTCCAGCGTCCCCCGCAGAGCCGGGTCCGGATCGGACCGGACCTTCTCCAGCGCACTGCGTCGCTCTTCGGCCGTGCCGGACGCGATGCGTTGTTCGACCCGTTCCCATCGGCGGCCCGGCCCGATATGGCGGCAGGCGTTGACGGATAACAAAAGCGAAACCAGCAGAAGAAACACTGCCGGGAATCTGATGCTCGGTGGGGAGTCGGTCATGTTGTCATTCCGGGATCAAGAGAACCATTCCGGGATGCAGATCGTTTCCATCGGATATGAGGTCGTCATTCGCCGCGATCAGGTCGTTGTAACGGGTGCCGTCATCGTAATGATTGACCGCAATGGACCAGAGCGTATCCCCCTTCTGCACGGTATATTTCCGGCCTTCACCGGTGGAACGGGCGGAGGTTGAAAGGGTTGCAGGATCCTGATCGGATTGGTCCTCCCGCGCAAGGACGGATTGACGTGCGTCGGGGATGCGCAGGGACATACCGATCGTCAATCGTTCCGGTGATTGCAGCACATCCTTGTTGGCTTCCAGAATATCCTTCCACTTCCTGCTGGTTCCGTAGTACTGCTGGCTGATCTCGCTGAGGGTATCCCCCCGTTCGACGGTATGACGCACCGGGTCAGCACCCGTATCTCCGGCGATGGCTTCCCCCTCTTCCTCGTCGGTTTCGAGCGGAATTTCTTCCGGCTCCGTCTCGGAAACTTTATCGTCGAGGCTTTCGCCCGGCGGGAATGCCAGCGGGTGGAAACTTCCCCTGAGGGGAGACGTTTCCCGTCTGACCAGTTCACGGAAACTCTCGCCGTCCGCCGGTTCATGCCGGCGGTCACGTTCCCCGCCGCTTTCTCCCCCGATAATCCCGACGAATTCATCCATTCCGTCCGCAGGGATCGTTTGTTCAGGCCCACCGTTCTCTCCCCTCTCCGTGCCCTGATGACCCGCCGTTCCTCCCCACATCGAGAGGGCGATGATGCTGCCGGCTATGACGGCAAGAATCGCCAAAAGCTGCACCTCTTTCATTTTCATCGGTTCATTCCTCCACGATAACAAGAACTTATAAGACAACAATCAGCAATAAGATTTAGTGTGCATGACACGACCTCTATTCGGTCCCAATCCCGATTTTGGCACCTCCGCATCGCTTCCGGCCCGGATACCGCCACCTCAATGCTTCCTCTCCCGATCCCGGCACGTTTATGATACGCGATCCGGAGTCCGTATATCAAAAGAACACCCCATAACGTCCGTTCAAAAGGTTCAAAAAAACAACTCACCATCAACAACTCTTATGCCGGCTTTGCCTTATCACAGGCGGTTAATTTCCAAAGATTGGAGAGCACTGCAAAATAACGGTGCAAAAAAAATCGGTTAAAGCAACGGTCTGCACAGCTGTCCGTAAGGTGAGGAAAAAATGCATCACACAAAGATCACAAAGAGCACGAAGAAAAGGAAAGGAAAAAAGAAAAAAAAGCCTCACACGAAGAGCACAAAGAGCACGGAGAAAGAAAAAGGAAAAACCTAAGTATCCTTACTATCTTTTTTTATCCGTTTTCTTTTAGCCCTGCTTTCCGCCGTTGCCGTTCTTTGTGTTCTTAGTGTTCTTTGTGTGATTTCCGCCGTTGGTGTTCTTTGTGTGATCCCCGCCTGAACCGAAGGAACGGAAACGGCATGCATCACTGCGCATTAAAAGAGCGATTCATGGGTTTCGATGTTCTCCGGTTCCCTGCGGAAGAAGCGGCGCACGAAAGGGTTGGAACTGGATTTCACCTCTTCCGGGCTCCCGGATTGCAGGACCTTTCCTTCATGGAAGATCGCGACCTCGTCGGCGACATGCATACAACTTGCGATATCGTGCGCCACAATCACCACTGTCGCCTGGTAGGCATCGCGAATGTGGAGGATCAGCTCGTCGATACCGGCGGCGATGATCGGGTCCAGTCCGGTTGTCGGTTCGTCCAGAATAAGCATTTCAGGGTCCATAATCAGCGCACGGGCGAGGGCAGCACGGCGGCGCATTCCACCGCTGAGCTCGGACGGCATAAGATGCTGAACGCCCCGCAACTCGACCTGATCCAGTTTCATTCTGACCATGATATCAATCACCGGCTCCGCCAGCGGGGTATGTTCGCGCAGCGGGAAAGCCACGTTATCGCCGATGCTCATGCTGTTGAACAGCGCCCCGTTCTGGAACAGAACTCCGACCGAGC
>PUMZ01000310.1 GCA_003551565.1 Candidatus Brocadiaceae bacterium
CACGCTCCACATCCCCCATTTCGCGGTAAGCCCACGCCAGGTCATAGAGGGCGGCGAAGCGCAAATCGGAATCGGGAAATTCAGCCAGAAACGTATCCGCCGCCTGCGCCGCCGCCCGGAACTCCCCCTCCTGCAACAGGCAATGGGCGCGGTAATAAGCGATCCGGTCGTTCAAATCCTCCGCAACCGCCGCACCGGCGGCGGCGTCGAGCGTCTCGCGGGCCTCCTCCCAGCGCCTGCGTTCCATCATAATGCGGGCCGCCCGGTACAACGCCTCCCCCGCCACTGTGCGATCGGGGTGGTCGTCCGCCACTCCCAGGAAAATGCTTATCGCTTCATCCCGCTCTCCCTTCTCACGGGCGGACCAGGCCTTGCCATAGGCTGCCCGCGCAGCCATCGCATGATCGGCATAATCCACCATCACTGCACCATATGCGGCGGCGGCGGAATCGAAATCCCCCAGCTCGAACAGGCTTTCGCCGAGATAATACAGGGCGTCGGGACGGAGTGGACAGTCGGGATATCGTTCGGCAAAACTCTCAAAAGCTTCGGCCGCCTCTTCCAGGCGGGCCTGGTTGTACATAACGACCCCGAGCGTGTAGGCGGACTGCCGGGCGGCCTCGTCCCCGGGATATTGCTCAAGGCAGCGTCGGAACAATTCAATGGCCTGATCCACCTCGCCCATATCCTTTCTCCGCCTGCCGGCCAGAAAGAGCGATTCGGGGGCAAATTCACTTTCGGGATACTCATCGGCCACGCGCAAAAAATCCGTTGCAGCCTCCCCGGGCCGGTCCATGCGTGAATTGCACCATGCTATCTTGTACAGCAGGACATCCTCACCGATAGAATCCTGCCGCTCGGCAAGAATCCGCCCGAAAACATCCCTGGCCTGCTCGAATTGCTCCAGTCTCAGCATGGAGTCGGCCATCGTAAAAGCGGCCCGGTGCCTGAGGGGGGAATCGCCATAGTGTTCCAACAAATGTTCTGCATACGATCGGGCCCGGGAATGTTCGCCGGCGGCAGCGGCAACCGCCGCGGCGGCATACAGCGCCCTGTCGGCCACATCGTCTTCGGGAAACCGTTCGATCACATCTTCATACTCTGCCAGGGCGTGTTCGGGCTCGTCGAGCTCACGGAAACTCTCCCCCCGCCCGAACACCGCCTCCGCCCTGTAACGCCCATCTTCAGCCGCGACTTCTGCAAACGCTTCGAGTGCTTCCTCCACCCTGCCGAGCTCCAGCAGGCACATGGCCCTCCAGTATGCGCCGCCCTCCGCGTATTCGCCGCCGGAGCGGGCGATCGATGAGAAACGCTCGAGCGCCTGCCCGAACCTGCCCAGGTTGAAGGCGATGTTGGCTGCGTTATACGACGCAAGCCGGGCATAAGAACTTTCAGGAAAACCGGATTCCACTTTCAAAAAATGCTCGGCAGCCTTCTCCGGCTCCCCGGCGCGGTGGTAGGCCCAGGCGATTTCCATCAGGGATTCTTCGCCGAGCCGGCCGGGATAGCTCTGACGTATCAGATTGAAGGCCTCAATAGCTCCCCGGTGGTCCCCGACGCCCCCGCGACACTGTCCCAGGCGCAAAGCTGCTTCCGGGGCAAACTCTTCGTCGGGAAAGCGTTCCAGGACGTTTTCAAAATCGACCGCAGCAGCAGCGAAACGTCCCAGCTTCTGCCGGGCCACACCCAGGCCGTAAAGGGCGTGTGACGCGTAGCGCGTCCCACGGGTTTCCCTGACGGCCTCCTCAAACGCTTCAGCAGCTCCGGCGGCGTCCCCCGCACGGAGAAGTGATTCGCCCACCCGGTACCGCGCTTCATTGATCAGGCTGTGTCCGGGGAACCGGCTCACAAACTGCGCATAATATTCGGCGCTTTCTTCGTAGCTTCCCACGTTCGCCGAAGCCCTGCCCAGGCGCAGGAAGGCAACGGCGCGCCTGTCCGCACCCAGTTTTTCATCCCCGATTGCCTGCCCGTAAGCGGCGATCGCCCGCCCGTAGCGCCCGAGACGCACCATGCATTCGCCGATCTGAAAATGCGCTTCAGCGACCCGCGGATGATCGGGATGGCGCCCGATGAAATCGGAATATTCCTCGGAAGCAAGTTCATAATCGCCTTCAATGAACAAGCCGGTCGCGAAGTTCATCATGTCGTCGCCTTCGCCGGCAGCGACAACAGCAAATAAACCAATAATCACCGGCAAAAGGAATGGGCTCGCTATGCGCAACGGTCTCTTTCGACGTTTCATGGGCAATCCTCCCATCCACACGGTGAGGCGCGCTGCCGGGCCACGGTCCGAACAACAACGCGTTGCAAGGCGCGTTTCAGCGTCCCGCAAGCGCCGGCGGGCTGAACACCTTAAAGATGATCAAGGAATCGATTTTATCGACAAAGAACAGCTGTTCCGGAATATTTGTCCACGGTTCGACCCATTCAATCCCCAGGTCAAGCCATCCTTCAGTCAATTCTTCGGCATCAACGATCAGGAAAACATTCCGGCCCCTGAAGTCCTCCATGATTTTGTCGAGTATCGACTGTTCCAGGTGCATGACATGGATCCATGCATCTTCCTCGTCCGCACCCGCCTCCCGGCTGAACTGGTACCCCGCATACCCGGTAACAATAAAAGAAGTATTGTCGTATCGGCTCTCCAGGTGCTCGACGACATATCCCGTCTCAATCTGCGAGTAAACCGTATCGTCCTGTAAAGGGAAAAGATACGCAATCACTGCAGCGATCGCTATTGCGCCTCCAAACGCGAAAATCCGCACCGTCTGACGGTCCGCGTCCGCCTTTTTTGACAAAAGCCCCGGCAGGAACGGACCGATGCCGATCACGGCAACCATTGCGACGGTTCCCCAGGGACAACCGCCTGTCAGCAGTTCATACCAGCCTACATGGCCAACCCTTACAGCACGGGCAATCCCCCGCAAAGGAAAAAACGGATTTCCCAGAATCAGCCAGTTGCCCCCCAGCCACAGCAGAATCATATACGCGACGGGTGTTGCAAAAATAACACCGGACCCTTCCATCAATCCCTTTTCGGGTTTCTTCAACACAATCGCAACACAGATCAACGCGCCGGCCCCGATCGCGACGAATAATCCCTGGAAACAAACCGTCAGGCTGAGCCCGAAAAGCATGGCCGCATAAGCCAGTGAACGCAAGCGTCTGCTTTTCAGCCAATTCAGAAGAAAACCCGCTCCCGCCACCGTCAAAGCCACAAAGATCATCGTGCTGCGTCCGGTCTGAATACTCACGGCGACCGGCGGCAGGAGCAGAACGGCCATCCCGCCGGCGGCGCGCATTGCCGGATGAACGCCCGCCGACCTCCACAGCCCATTAACATACCAGCACAACAACAAGGCGCTTATCGCGGCGATCACAACGGATGTCATCTGGCTGACGGTCACCAGCGGAAATGCTGCGGCAATGGCGAGCATCACCGTCGGCAACGGGGCCACCCTGAGAGAACCGACCAGCGCCTGCCGGCCCCTGGAGAGGCCCTCCAGCAGATCATTCGCCGCCATGGTTCTGTACCACGATTCAACGGAATAGGGTGCCGAACCACGGATGCCGACAGCCACGATCACCGCAGCGGTGAGAAGATAAAGGAGCAACACAACGGCTTCGCCCCAGCGGCTGTGAACGGAGGCCGCGGAAGACGGGCCGGTGTATGTTTGTGAATCATCTTTGAACATGCTTCACTTTCCCCTGGTATCGCATCAATAACATGATCATGGCTTCTCAGCGCGCCATTACGTCCAACCGGGAAAAAGTGAACAAATCGTTTCAGTGAGTTCTGCGATCCTGTCCTCCGACAGACCCGGATCCCGTATCAGCGCCCTCTCCTCCTTCCCCGGCCCCTCGAAAACCAGCACTTCCCTCCCGGCGTCCTGTCCGACGTCAACGAGTTTCAGCACCTTCCTGCGTGCCAGATAGAGCGAAAGCACATACTTCAATTCCAGGGCATTGCGATCTTCTTTTCCCCTCAAGCTCCGGTAGAAAGGAAGAAGATCGTCTTCGTCCGGCTTCCGCTCCGTACCGTCGGAACGGCGCCTGGTTTGCCAGAACGAGAAGCAGGAATCCTCCCGTCCGGTCCAGCAGCGGCGGCAGAAATCTTCCCTGGTCAAAAGCCCCTCGTCTCCTTCCTTCAGGACGGACATATACGCCTCTCCGACCCCGAATGCACCGCCGCATTCCGAACAACAGCTCCCGGCCTTTTCCACCCTGTAACCCCGATCTGAAATGCCGTGGTTCATATCATGGCCCGAAGCTGCCGAACACGATTTCCTCGACCCGCTCCCGCCGGGCTTCCGCGGCCGCACAGAGCTCACCGACCTCTTTCCGGACATCGCTTTCAAGTTCCGGTTCCTTCATGTACAGCAAGTTGATTTCGACATTCAGTCGTGCGGCCCGGCAGGCCGCTTCGGCCATTATCGCGCAAACTCCGACATCGGTTATCAGATACGGATTGGCCCTGGATGCCAGAGATTCCGATTCTTCACACACCAGAACGCACTGGCGCATGACATTCAGGGGCACGAGCATCGCCTCTTTCAACGCCGTCCGGAGGCTGTCTTTTCTGCTTTCCTTCTCTTCTTCCGTGTTTTTCGGGAGCGCCTGGGCCCGGGTTACCTCTCCGTATGCTTGAGCATCTTCATCGACCAGCGCCGTCAATCTCTCCCTTGCACGTTCCAGCCGTTCAAGACTGGCCCGGACATCCCCCTCCACTTCAGCGAACTTTTTTTTCCCGACAGTGAAATTGGCGGCCATCTCGCCCATAGCACAGGCGAGGGCCCCTGCAAGGGCGCTCACGCTCCCCCCGCCCGGGGCGGGCTTGTTCGATGCGGCATCACGCAAATATCCTTCAATGCTGCTCTCACGATACGTTGCCATGAAAAAACTCCATGAGTGTGGGAAAAACGTTCCTGTTTAATCGACGATCTTCACCTCGGTGCCCGGTATTAAAAAATCGTAGAGCTCCTCCACGTCCTCATTCAACATCCTTACACAACCTTCGGATCGCATCTGACCGATCGAATCCGGATCATTCGTCCCGTGGATCCCATAGCCCGCCGCGCCCGGCCTGTCCTCAAATCCTATCCAGCGGGTCCCGATAAGGTGGCCTTCCTCTCCATACCTTATGATGCCTCCTCCGGGCGGATACCAGTCGGCTTTCTTCAGCAAGGAATCCACCGTGAACAGCCCCACCGGCGTCCTGTTGTCACGACCAAGACCAACCGGATACCTCCTGACATAATAATCGTCGATAAACAACGTGAGCGTGAAATTGCTTTTCTCGATAACGACCCGCGGTTTCCCTTCAATGACTTTGATCGCCTCATTGATGCGGATGAGTTCCGGACGGGAGATACGGTTTATCCGCTGCAGCATCCGCCAGCTCACTCCATAGCGGGAAGCGATACGGCCGAGCGTCTCACCTCTTTGCACCCGGTGAACCGTCGCCCCCTGCGTCTGTTGCGGATCAAATACAAGTTTTTCATTGATCTCATCAAGAAGCACGGCAGCCTCCTCCCTGCGGTCCCCGTCCGCGCCGAGATAAATTTCGGTCAATAGCCGCCTGGCCTCCGCCAATTCATTGTCCGCCATCAGCTTTTCAGCGTTGCGTTGCAGCTCCCGGTATGAATCCTTACGCTCGCGCCCGGGCAGAACAAAGGAAAGGGAACCGGGAGAAAACCCGCTCGGGCCGGAACCATCGCCGTCTTGCATCACACGGGCGGCAAGCGGCTTTTGCCGGAGCGGCCCGCTATCGTCCGCCAAAACCTCCACGGCAGCCTCACTGTCCGCCAAAACCTCCACGGCAGCCTCACTGTCCGCCGGAACCTCCACGGCAGCCTCACTGTCCGCCGTGGCCTCTCCGGCCGGTTCCGGATCGTCCCGTGGTGCGGCCGACGGAGCCGGCTTTGAACCCTCCCCCCCGTTCTCGTCGGTCTCCACTCTTTCCGATCGCGATAGCAACAACCCGACTCCGGCAGCGATTAACAACAACATTATGACTTTCTTCATGCCTTCAACTCCGATCGACCGCTCTAACACCGAAAAAACCTCGCACGCACTGGCACACCGGATATTATTGTAACCGCCTTTGGCGCCTCAATACAACCCGGAACCGCCGCCAGCGCAGCGAATATCCGGAAACAGATCGGCCAGTATCTTCGTAACTAAAGGTTATATTCTGTGTTGACCGGACATCAGGAAGGCTCAATCATCGGAGGTCGGGCCGGGGAAAAAAGCCCCGCAAATGGCGTTCACTCGCTGCCCCATGGACCGTGATTTTTTGCAACGGCTCCCCCGGCAGCGATCGCAGATCCGACGGACGTTCTCTTCCGTTCCTTTCGTCTTACTGCGCGGGGTCGGAAAATGTCATGTGCCGGTCGTGCTCGACCCGCAGGGTATATTCTACAGCGAACTCATCAAGCCCCGCAGCCCGCCCCGGCACCTCGACATCCCAGCGCAGTATCCCTTTCGGCCTCTGATGCCGCACATAGTGCCCATCGTCCGACAGATCGTGGGTGGCGTCCACGAGGGATGCGCTGAACTGCGCATCGTCCTCCGACGGTATGCGCTCCAGCAAACGCACCCCGACGGCATCCGGGCCGAAGTTTTCGATGGTCAGCCGGTAGGTCGTTTTCAGCACCCTGTTTCCGCCCACGATCGTCTCCTCGCTGTCGATGACCTCCCGGCCGGTGCGCAGGCCGGTTTTTACGCCCAGGCCCAGGACAAACGGCTCGCCGGTGGTCACCGTCGGCAGCTCCGCCTCCCCCACGAACTCTCCCTCCACGTAGCTGGTGACCGGCCCCCCGAGCAGAACGGTTCCGGTATCGTTCACCGCATCCGCTTCCTCGTAAACGTATTCGCTCAGGACGGGAACGGCCTTCCTGGAGAAGCCGGCGGGGAGCTCTTCCGTGATTATACGGAAGGACTGGCGGTCCCTGCGGCTGGGCAGGCTCGCCCGGCCCGGGAGCGAGTACGTTACCGTCAGCGCCTCGCCCGGCCGCACGGCGGGCTGCTCTTCGATCCCGCCCTGACCGAGCAATTCCAGCCACTGCATCTCCCCGGCGAGATGGTTCATCGTCCATATCTGGTCCCTTTCGGGCTCGGCCCTGCGCTGCCGTGCCATTTCCGCACCGAGCTGGCCTTCCCGGAGTCGGGTCATGGCGTCGGCGGCCGTCTTGTAACCGCGACGCCCGAGGAATGCGTCCCTGGCTTCTTCAGCCCCTTTGGACTCGAGTGTCAGCACGAGCGGTTCCAGTTCCGGCGCACGGGAGCTCAGCCTTGGACCGGCCGTCGACAGGTGCATCCGCACGTTCTCCCAGTCCTCCCCGCTCTGCTGGTGGAGGGAGGCGTAGTATTCCAGAACCACCCGGGCACGGTCCTCCCCCACGCGCGCCGTGTATGAGGGTTCCCAGCCCGCACCGCCAACCAGGTAATGCAGCCTGACGGCCGCCTCCACCTCGTCCTGGCTCTCGGCAAAGACGACGGCCTCTTTGACCGTGCGCGTGGAACGTCCAGCGATCATCGACCGCTCGCGCAGGAGCGTTTCACGCTCTTTCTCCGCTTCGCTCTTCTGCACGTTCAGCTCCAGCCTCTCATCGGCCACGTGCTGGCGTTGCGCGAACAGGTAATCGGAAAGCTCCATGAGCGTCTCGGCGTTGAGGACGCCGCCGGACAATTCTTCGCGCGCCCCCGAAGAAACAAATTGCTCCAGGTTGTCCAGGTATGCGCCCCTCTGATCAAGCACGCCCAGACCGCTGCCGATCCTCTCGATCCGGCCGCGTAGCGCATCGATGCGCCTGTCCAGTTCCCTGACTTCCTCCCGGACATCCTCTTCCACCGCTCTTTCCCGGTAGCGCGTGGAGCTGACATTGATACCGGCCTCCCCTTCGGCGTACAGGCTGCCGCTTATGACGCGAACGGGGAGGTTGGTCACAACGATTTCATGAGCTCCCGGCCCGAGCTGAACGGGCACATGGCGTGTCACCAGTGCCTGCCCCTGGTAGACCACCACCTGTTCGATGCTGCCCTCTTCCCGGATCTGTTCCGAAAAAACCGGGGACGCAAGGCAGAACTGGAGCACCGTCAAACCCATTGCGACGAACTTGATTTTGCACGAGACCATTGTTCTTCCTCCCTGAATAAAAACCGATGCGGGGAAATTGACTGCACCACGATCACCTGTATTATCCGTCATTAATCGTCCATGGTCAAGTTTCCTGTTTGCACAACTCCGTCGGTCTCCAACAGAAACGGATCATCTCCGGCCCCCGGCATGAACGCGCCGCGTTCCGGCCATGGCCGGAACAACAACGGCCTCCTCCAACAACTGCGGGAACCATGATTTCAGCGTTCTGCAACCTGCTTGATTTGATTTTTTTGATCGTGTACAGTAGAAATGTTGCCCATCGGTCAACGTCGTTCCGAATCGTTAAATTCCACCGTACGGAGAATGAACTTGAGAAACGATACGCGTCCCAACATCCTGCTGGTGCTGACAGATCAGCAGCGCTTTGATACGATCCAGGCGCTGGGCAGTCATTTTGACGCTCAGACTCCGGCGATGGATTTCCTGGCCAACGAAGGCGTCGCTTTCGAGAACTGCTTCTGCCCGGCTCCCGTCTGCTCGCCCGCGCGCGCCAGCATATTGTCCGGCCTCTACCCTTCCCAGGCAGGGATGCCCGGCAATCTTTACGCCCCCTGTCCCCCAATGAATCCGACCCTCGCCACCCTGACGCATTCGTTCCGGGCCGCAGGATACGAAACCGCGTACCACGGCAAATGGCACCTCGGAGGAAAGATCGAACATTTCGGATTCGATGTCGCCGAAGAGATCTCGCACGATGAAAAAACCGCACAGTCGGCCGCCGCTTTTTGGGACGACAGGGACTGGGTCAGGACGAAACGTCCGCTCCTGCACATCGTTTCCTTCCTGAATCCCCACGATCATTATTTTTACGATGCGCACCGGAGCGACCCGGTTTACCGCCGCCCCTGGGCGAACGCCCGGCGCGGAAGCGACGGCATGCCGCCCCTCGCCGCCGCAAAGCGCGTGGACTGGGACGAAGAGCGCTGGGGCGCCTACGTGCGCTTCTACGAGGAACGGATCGAAAAGGCGGACGGACTCCTGGGCCGGCTGCTCGACGATTACCGCTGTGCCGGCTTCTTCCCCAATTCGTGGATTATTTTCTCGGCGGATCACGGAGATATGGCGGGAGAACACGATATCCCTTTCAAAGGTCCGTTCATGTACGACGGCGTGACCCGCATACCGCTGATTATCGTCCCCCCCATCACCCGCATTACCGGCGATAGCACCCGCAGGGTTGCCGATCCGGGGATCCCCCCCGGTCGCCGGGAACAGCTTTCCAGCTCGATCGACCTCGCCCCGACCATGCTGGAGCTTGCCGGCATCGAACGGCCGGACTACCTGCCGGGGAACAGCCTCATGCCGGTGGTGCGCGACGCCACGGCGGAAGCCCCGCACGAAGTGGTCTTTGCCGAATGGCACCGGCCCCCGATCCGCATGGCGCGCTCGCGGGAATGGAAATATGTCCGCTACCTGAGCGGTGAAGAGGAACTCTACAATCTGGCCCGGGACCCCGGGGAGTTGCATAACCTGGCCGGCGATCCCGAAGCCGCCGGCGCAAAATCCAAAATGGCGGGTGCACTCGACCGCCATATCTCCTCCACGCGCGATCCGTTTGAACTGCTCGGGGAGCACGAATTCATCTGGGATCCCCCGGCCGAAGCCCTGTGATGAATCTCGCCTGACAAACACGTTCAACCGGACGACCGTTTTTTGCCCGGCCGGCCGGTGTGGATGGTGCTACTGTGCGGCCACTGCGCCGTCTATCCCGCATATTTCATAAACCAAAGGAAATATTTAATATAAAGAATATAGCAACGGTATGATAAGCAGATTTCTTCAGGGTTTCAGGTTTTGCAGTGTGTCTCTGCGCCGGACAAACGGCGTTTGACCTGCCTGTCGCCTCCGCGACGCAGACAGGTGCGCACGCACAGAGGCAGGCGGCGTTTGTTTTTGCCACATCCGCACCACTGGAACGCGTGGAAAAGCGGGCTATTGCCGGGCGGGGTCGTTGTCCGCGCCGTGGTGAATTTCTCCGGACTCGTCGATCAACGCCCGCCCGTGCTCGTATCCCGCGATCCGGCAGGCAAACTTGACTACCCCCAAAGGCGGAAGTATAATCCTTTCAGCCGGTGGAACGTAAGCGGACAATGCTGGGAAGCAACCTGCCAGGGATAACCGGTCGAGTTATGCGACAGATATTCGCCCGGGAGCGGGGCAATTCACCTGATCCCGGCCTCTTCAAAAACCATCTGTCGACACCTCCCATGTCAAAATTATCCGCTGTTTCTTACGTTGACAACCAACTAAGAAGTGAAGGGGTGAAGTCCAATGCACGCTGAACCGGTACATTTGCAGAAAGGGAGGACTAAAGAAATGACCACAGCTTTCTTCCGTATCCTTTTTTTTCTTTTTCGTTTAGGAGAAAAGGCGACTTCTTTTGCCCGGTGCGGGAAGCGGCTCGGACTGTGCCTGTACAGGGAACTTTTCGTGCTTGCCGTCGTTCTATTGGTGGCTATGAGCGCGGTAGCAGCCGCTGATATTGACAGCGAGGCTTACTGGCAGCCGAAATGGGAAGAGATGGCGAGCCTCGGACGGGGCTACGTAGTGTGGGAATCCAATCGAAGCGGAAGATGGCGACTGTATTATCGCGAGCTCGACGGCACAGGCAAACGCCAACTGACGCCTGATGAGCAGGACCGGGACCATTACGGCACTCATATTTCGCCCGACGGCACGCGGGTGGTTTACATCAGCTATCCGCGTACGAGGAACGCTTATAATCCACTGAGAAGCGGGGAAACCGCGCAATTGCGGATAGTAAACATCGACGGCAGCAATGACCGGGAGCTTGTCAGCAACGCGAGGGCTTATTTTGAAAATCGCGCGGCGGTATGGATTAACAATCATGAACTTATATACATCGACGGCGAAGGTTATACCTGCCGACTTGACCTTGAAACCGGTGGCAGGGAGCGTCTGACGGTTTCAGCACACAGAGAATACGGCTGGTTGATCGACCCCATGCTGGCGTGGGCAACAGACGGGCGGCCGCGTTTCTCACCGTATGACCCTCAAACCAAAACAATTACCGAACAACGCAAGCATAGAGGATGCCAGCCCTATTTTACACAGGATGGGGTTTGGGGATTCTGGACAGAAGGGGCAGGCGGTCCAATCAAACGCATTCACCTTGCAAGCGGTGCGACATCGAACATCCTCAACAAAGACGACGTTCGTATGCCCGGGGAGCGCAACTACCTGTATTTCCCCATGGTCTCGCCGTGCCAGCGCTTATTTACCGTAGGAGCATCGCCCAACCAGCACGACCACCACAACTCTGATTACGCGGTGTTTGCTTTTCGCATGGACCCTGATACGTTGGAGCTTACAGGCCAACCGGTTCGCTACACATTTGACGGCAACACGGACCGTTACCCCAATGCATTTCTCGCCTATGCTGAACTGGGCACGCATCGCGGCAAGGCCCCGCTGACACTCACATTCCAACCTGAAGCGGAGGACCGATGGCGCTGGGAATTCGGGGACGGCTTCGATCACAAAGGACGGCAAGCAACTCACACCTACACGGAGCCGGGGACATATACGGTAACCGCTCGCCGCGGCGACGAAATCCTCATGGGGTCGGTCGTCGTTTTGGAAGCAGTACCGCCTCGTGTGCGGATGCCGGTTATAGCTCACAAACGCCAGGTGCTTGTCAACTTCAATGAGCCGGTTTCGATAGATGCAATGAATATAAGTATGGCTTCAGGGAATACTATCGAGTCCCTGCAACTCAGCGAAGATCAAGAGCAATTAACAATTACGATGAGCAATTCCGTCGGGAAAGATACTCTGCGTTTGTCAGGCGTAACCGACCTCGCGCAACGGCCAAACGCGATGCAACCGCAAGAGTTGGCTATAAAACCTTCGGTATGGCCGTCGGACACTGCGGGTCTTTTATTCGTATGGGAAACCGGTGACAGGGCGAACATGGTATCCAACCCCGAAACGGGAGAGCAGCGGGCTTTTCCGGTCAACGGGCGCGGGAAAGCCGCCTTGAACCATCATCGTGCGATGATTACGCGTGGGGGTGCTTTTGTGGCGGATGACTCATTCAACAGTTACCTGCTCGATGAAATAACGGCAGCAAACCAACTGACCATTGAGGCAACGGTAACCCCCGACCACTCCAATCAGCGAGGGCCTGCCCGAATTGTTACGTTTTCAACCAATGCAAGCTCGCGCAATTTTACACTGGGCCAGGATGGGCGCAACCTTGTCATGCGTCTGCGAACCCCGCAGACAGGCCGTAATGGCTTGAATCCGCAAGTTACACTGGGCAGACTGAAAATCAATGAGCCCAACCACGTTATTGTTTCCTACAAGCCGGGCAGAATGGTCTGTTACTTCAATGGTGAAAAAGTATTTGATGGAAGAGATGTGCAAGGCGGTTTCGAAAACTGGGAGCGTCATCATTTTCTGATGGGCGATGAATACCAGGGAGACCGGACTTGGGAGGGTACGCTTGAAGGAGTCGCCATCTACAGCAGATTTATGGACAAAGAGGAAGCACACGCCAACGCCCGCCATTACCTCGGGTTCGTCAGTGCTCGCAAAAGCGTACCACAGGTACAGGTGGAGGCAAAGCTGCTTGCCACGTCTCAATTCCCGACGCTTGCACAGATTGAACCATACAGGGAAGCGCTGGTGATTTATGAATATCAGGTCGTCAACAGCGTGGAGAACAAGTTAGTGGGTAATGACGACAGAATTCGGGTGGCACACTGGGCGTTGCTCAATGGCGGTCAGATGCCGGCAAGGCAACACGAGGTGGGTCAACGTTATCAGCTGATGCTCGAACCATTTGCAGCCAACACTCAGATTGAAGGGATGTACCAGTCCGACACATTGCCGGATGATTTTGATGTTGAGTTGTTTTACCATCCGCTAACCAGGTAGCGAGATACTTCATTGGTCTTCAGTTCACACGTTTTCATGTTCTACTTTCTCCCGCTGGCGCTGGGATTGTACTACCTGATGCCCGGGCGCGCCAGGCATCTGATACTGACGATGCTGAGCTATTTTTTTTACGGTTGGGCGAATCCGTTGTTTGTCGTTTTGATGATGACATCGACGGTGATTGATTATTTCTGCGGGCTGTTCATATCGAAGCAGTTCGGGAAATCCTGGTCACAACCGGTCGAACTGGTCGATGCAAATGCTGCCAGGACCCGACGCCAACGCATAGCGGTCATTGTCTCGGTCTGTTCCAATCTGTCGCTGCTTGGTTTCTTCAAGTATTTCAATTTTGCCACTGAGAACTACGATGCGGTGGTGGAAGCGCTTGGATTAGCTGGATTACAACTCGATTTGGCATTCCGTATAACGCTGCCGCTTGGTATCAGTTTCTATACATTCCAGTCGATGAGTTACACGATAGATATCTATCGCGGGCATGCCAGGGCTATCCGCAACTTCATCGATTTCGCGTGTTACGTTTCGATGTTCCCGCAACTGGTGGCAGGTCCGATTATCCGTTTTTCGGAAGTGGCCGACCAGCTTCAATCGCGCCGCCATACCATCGAGAAGTTTTCGCGCGGCGCGGCATTCATCAGCATCGGGCTTGCCAAGAAGATATTGCTCGCCAATCCATGCGGGAAAATCGCAGACGTTGCGTTCGGGGCGGGCGCACTGGGTGTTTTTGACGCCTGGTACGGAGCTGTTGCGTATGCGTTTCAGATATATTTCGATTTCAGTGCGTATTCAGATATAGCAATCGGGCTGGGGCTGATGCTGGGATTTGTATTTCCGAAGAATTTCGATTCGCCCTATCTTGCGCAGTCGATAACTGAATTTTGGCGTCGATGGCATATGTCGCTGTCCAATTGGCTGCGTGATTATTTATACATCCCGCTCGGCGGCAACCAAAAGGGAACAACGCGAACCTACGCAAACTTGATGATTGTGATGTTGTTGGGCGGGCTGTGGCATGGGGCGGCCTGGACATTCATAATATGGGGCGGCATACACGGGACGATGTTGATGCTCGAACGCGCCATGGGCAAAAACCCGATTTACATAAATGCCCCGAAGTACCTGCGAATGGGGTTGACGTTCGCTATCGTTACGGTCAGCTGGGTGTTTTTCCGCGCTCCTGATCTGCGGAGCGCACTGCAGTATACCGCCAGCATGTTCGGATTGGGCCAAGCTGCCGACGGAGCAGGACTGATTGGCGGCCTGGTTTACAGGCCATACTATGTCGGTTCGTTCGTCATTGCAGCGGTTATTGTGTGGTCGTTTCCGCAAACCTGGGACTGGACGCGCAAGATTTCCTGGATAAAGGTGCCTGTGATTGCCGGCGCGTTGGTGCTGGCATTGTTGATGCTGACGGTTCAGTCTTTCAACCCGTTTATCTACTTTAAATTTTGATGAGTAATATGTCGCAGGACAACAAGAAACTCAGCCGCGAAGAAGTCGCCAAAACAGAGGTCGGGCATACGGAAATCACCCGACGCTGTGCATTGCTGCTTGCTGTGTTTTTCCTCACTGTCGTCTCTATCATACCGATGCTGCAGATTTGGAACGATGTTCGTAACTATCGCTCCGGAGTAAGGGAAGACCTTTTGCCCCAACCTGCGGAGATTGCGCGGGGCGCTGGTTTGTTTGCAGATGCTTATTCTCGCGCGGAAGGCAGTTTCTTACACAGGATTTTTCCCGCAAATGCCGCACTGCTTGCCGAGATCAACCGTTTCGAGGACGCCATCACCGATGAGTCCGTCATTACCGATGCACTGCTGCCACCCGTTCAGGCTGTGCTGACGAAGAGGCTGGGCGCTGGTAATGAACAAGCTTACACCGGCCGCGATGGATGGTTGTTTTACCGCGCCGACATCGAATACGTCACCGGCCCCGGTTTTTTGGATGAACGCCAACTTCATCGCCGTGCCGCTCAGGGCAGCGAATGGAAAGACCCGCCTCAGCCGGACCCGCGCAAGGCAATCCTCAACTTCCATAAACAGCTCGCCGAGCAAGGCATCACACTCATCGTTATGCCTACGCCCGTCAAGCCGGTTATTCATCCTGAAATGTTCACCGCCCGCTACAATGGTGCAAGGTCGCCCGTTCATAATTCGTCTTATCAACAGTTCATCGACGACCTCGCCGCTGAGGGTGTCCTTATTTTCGACCCATCTGAACTGCTTGCCGAGCAGCGAATAAAAAATGGGGTGCCTGTTTACCTCGAAACAGATACACACTGGCGCCCGGAAGCTGCCGCGACCGTAGCGAAGTCCCTCGCTGAATTCATCGAAAAATACAACCTGCCGGCGTCCTCCGGAAAATCGCCATTCCAACGCCTCCCCGTCGAGGTCAGCAACATCGGCGATATCGCAGGAATGCTGCGCCTGCCCGAGGCGCACACGGTATTCACGAAGGAAAACGTCGTCGTGGAACAGATACTAACCTCCGGGAACGAACTGCTGAGGCCCATTCGTTCAGCCGAAGTGCTGCTGCTTGGAGACAGTTTTGCGAACATCTACTCGCATCAGGCGATGGGGTGGGGACAATCGGCAGGATTTGCCGAGCAACTCAGCTATGCCCTCCGCCTGCCGGTCGATAGCATCGTTCGCAATGACAACGCTTCCTACGCAACGCGGCAACTGCTCAGTAATGAGCTGGCACGCGGCAGAAACCGCCTTGAAAACAAACAGGTCGTCGTCTATCAATTCGCAACGCGGGAATTGGCATTCGGCGACTGGAAACTGCTCGACATGGTACTCGGCGAACCTCAGCCATCACAATTCATAATGCCGGAACCCGGCACGTCGATAATCGTGACCGGCACGATTCAGGAGCTATCGACCGTCCCCCAACCCCGTGCAACCCCGTACAGTGACCATGTGATGTCGCTGCATATCACCGACCTCGAAACTGAAGAAGACGATATTGAGGGAGCGGAAGCACTGGTTTACGTGATGAGTATGATTGACAACGAGCATACTCCGGCTGCACAATACCGTGCGGGTGACAGGATAACATTCAAACTCAGATCGTGGTATGATGTTGCAGACGACTACGACGCCGTCAAGCGCAGCGAACTCGATGACCCGATGCTTCGCCTGGAAGACCCCTGCTGGGGAGAGGAGATTCAATGAATAACGTAGAAACCAAACACAGATTTAAAATAAGCGGTCCCGACAGTGCAAACATGACAAGGCATAACCATCGGCGCGATTCTGGATTCAGCCCAATCGGGTTCGTTTGCCGGTCATTGCTTGCAATTCTGATATGGATTCCGTGCGCAGCAAGCCTGCAGGCCAAAGATGACGCCGGATTCCGCACCGTGTGCGGCGACAGGGCAGCCGCAGCCGCTGAAACCGGCACGATGACAGTGCCCGGCGAAGACGGCTGGCTGTTTCTTGCGCGTGAACTGCGCCACATTGCAGCGGGAAAATTCTGGGGGGAGGATGCCGTCGAAGCCAGCCAGGCAACCCGTGCGCAAGACGCAGACCCGCTGCCTGCGATTCTCGACTTCAAGGAACAGCTGGATGAACTGGATATTGAGCTGATAATCGTGCCTGTGCCCCCCAAAGCGATCATTTATCCCGACAAACTCACCGGGCATGATGTGGCGGAACCACCTGCAAGGCTTGACCCATTCCATGCAGAATTTTACGAGGAACTGCGTTCGCACGGAATCGAGGTGCTCGATTTGACCGATGATTTTCTACAGCTCCGTTGCACAGACAAAGGCCCCATGTACGCAAAACAGGACTCGCACTGGTCCGGAATAGCCTGCAATTTCACCTCTGAACGCCTGAGTGAAATCATCACTCAACGCGCATGGTACAACGAAATCGAGCCTGCCGAATTCGACTTCGAAACGAGCCCCGTCGAGATATCCGGCGATTTATGGCTAGCTATACAGGACGAGCACACGGGCAGGGAAGAACTGTCCTTGCGATTCGTAGGCAAACGCGAAGACGGCAGAATATCCCCCATACAGCCCGACCGCAACAGTCCGGTGATACTGCTCGGCGACAGTCATACACTCGTCTATCACGCCGGAAGCGACATGCACGCCACAGGTGCGGGGCTTGCAGACCAGCTCGCCCTCGAACTTGGATTTCCCGTCGAGTTGATCGGTGTTCGCGGCTCGGGCGCAACGCCCGCACGCATCAACCTGTTCAGGCGCGGGAGGGCTAACCCGAACTACTTCAATGATAAAAAACTGATAATATGGTGTTTCAGCGCTCGCGAATTCACGGAAAGCGACGGCTGGCGGAAAGTTCCCGTTACCAGATAAGCCTTACATCTGTTAATGGATAAAACCACCTGATGGAAAGCTTAACCCGCTTTTATTAAACCAAAGAAGGCGTTTGTTTTTGCCACATCCGCACACTGGAACGCGTGGAAAAGCGGGCTATTGCCGGTCGGGGTCGTTGTCCGCGCCGTGGTAAATTTCTCCGGACTCGTCGATCAACGCCCGCCCGTGCTCGTATCCCGCGATCCGGCCCTCCCACATGACCAGGAAACCGTCATCGTCGCCGCGGATTATGCTGAACTCGTCCAGCGAAACATGCTGCATGTGCATGAAGTGTTCTTCGGTCACGGAGAGATCGTCCATCGCGTCCGCATACGTGCCGTGCTCGGCAAAATGCATGCGCTGGAAGCTCCGTAACATGCCAAGCGCCACCCTCACCTCCATCTCCCCGGACTGTTGCGCTGCGACCTGCACCCGGGCCTCCATGGCCCTTTGCCATGCCCCGGCGATCTCGTCGAGGCCACTGTCGAGCGAGAGCCTGAAACGGACCTCCCGTCCGATCAGATCGAGGGAAACCGCATCCGACATCCTTTCCGCCAGGTCGGGCTCAAACCCTGTGTCTTCCAGCATGGCCCTGAGTTCATCGAAGCCCTCCCTCGCCTCCCCATACATCGCACGTGCTTGCTGCTCTCCGGCGAATTCGACCGTAAAATGGGCTCTCACGCCGTCGCTGTCCGGTCCGATCAGGTCCAGCGCGAAGTCGGCGCCCCTCACTTCGTCATCCACCCCTTCCACCACCATCCATACCCGGGAATCGGTGTCGATTCCGGCCATGCGCGGGTGCGGCGACGCTGCGAGCGTATCGCCCGCATCCAATCGTCCGAGCGCTCTTGCGATCTCGTCTTCATCCGCCAACAGCACGTGCTCGGGGCCGATGTAGGCAATCGCCGGGGTGTCCCCGGGGCCATCGAACAGGTAAACATCGTGGTCTGCAAAGCGTTGCAGCTCGTAAGCAACATCTTCCTGTGCCGCCAGCTCATCCATCACATCCCTGAATCTGCTCTCCGGCAGGGCGGTATGGACGAGGACCGCCACACGGTCCGGATCGGGACCGAAGCGCCAGTTGAGATCGTAGCCGCAGAAAACGATCCGCCTGAACACCTCGTGCGGCTCCAGCCCAACCCCATATTTCTCCAGTCCCTCGAGCAATCCCGGCATCTGGCGACGGGCCATATCCTCCATGGCTTTACGGACCGGAGGAAGGGCCATGAGGCTCCCGGAATCGACCGAGACCACCAGCTCCCCGCCGGAGGGCACGTAGGAGAGATGCGACTCCCCGGCCCTTTCACCGTTATCGGCCGCGACCCCGTGCGCAAACATCACCGCAAACGCCCCAGCAACCAGCACCGGCAACACTTTCCATGGCAAACGCTTCATCGCAAAACCCTCCTTGAGGGAAAAAACCGATATGGACTGCCTGTCAGCTCGACGGCTTCTATGATAACGTCAACAGCACATAAGTCAAGTCCCGCGTCCTTCGGAAACAGGCGGAGCTCCCCGGCAGCCTCCCGAACGGACGGAGTCATCGCGGGACATTATAACGCAAAAGGGGATGCGGTGCGCGTTCGATGATATTCTTCACGCGGTAGATCAACTCCATCTCGACTTCGTCCGACGCCTCAATTTCGACAGGGAACCGGAGCGTCTTGTAATCCTGCCTCTCGTAATCGTGCGTGGAGTTCACCATTTTCCACTGTCCCTCCATATGCTGGATCACGTCAAGCACGGCCGCGGAATCGCGGAAGTTCTCGATTGTCACCACGTCCCTGCGCACCTCGTCGTACAGCACCGTGTTGCGGTTGTTGTCCCTGCGTATGTTGTCCCTGCGGGTCTCCATGCGCCGCTGCGTGACCACGATGTCGCGGCTGTTGCCGATATAGAGGCGCATTTCGTCGCCCACGGGGGGGAAACGCGCCATGTCCTCGCCCAGGAAGATGGTCGAGCCGTGCCCGTCGTGCTGGAAGACGCGCGCCTTGCCCGGCCAGAGCATATGCTCGCCGAGCCGGGAAGCGGCCGTATTCTCTATCACGTAATGCACGGGAATCCCGACGGCCTCGTCCTGGCGGTCCGGCTCGTGCGGCATCTCGGCGGAGTCCCATGTGAACTGTTTCACGATCGGGACCTCGTCGCGGTTGAAAAAAGAGACACGTTTGGTCTCCTCGTGCCGGGAGCCGGACTCGAACGCATCGCCGTAGCCCAGCAGCCATGTGGCGTGGCCGAAATCCTCTCCGGAAAAGTTGCGCAGCACCAAAAACGACTGCAGTCCGACCTGCGTCTCCTCCCTGTCGGCGACCGCCGTGTAGGTGACCATCTGGTCGATACCGTCGAGCAGGTAGCTGATCCGCACCGGCGCGTCGACCGCTTCGGCGCTGTGGACGTCCCAGACGAGCGCATCTTCGCCGGGCGGGTAACTGACCGCAAGCAGCGTCAGGGCGTCCGGATCGTCGGCAAGGGACTCGAAGCGTATGGAACTTTCGTCGATTTTCACGCCTTTCCACGAGAAGTCCACCTGGTTCACGCCCTCCTGGAGCGTGAGCGTGCGCTCCTCCTGCACGAGCGCCACGTCGGGATTGTCGAGGTTCACCACCACGTCTTCGCGGTCGGGAAGTGCGACCAGGCGCAGCCTGGCGAGCGCGGGAGCCGGCCGGACAAGGAGCAGGGCCGCAACGGCAGCGAGCAGCGCCGGATGTCCCGTTGTCTTCATCATCGTTATCATCGCTTTCATCATGATCAATCTCCTGGTAAAAATGATCTGATCGGTGCACTGTTCCGTCACATGACCCGTCCTATCGCTGGTCGGCGCGTTCGCCGCGGTAGAGCCGGATGGTGTAAGTCAGAGTTGCGGTAGAATGCGGGTCGAGTTCGAGTTCGTATTCGAACGTGTTCTGATCGATGGTTTCGGGCCGTGACGGACCGGCGGCGTCTTCGATACGCCAGTGGTTCGTATCCACGTTGCGGCGGATCTCCACGATCGCCGGGCGTTCGGACAGGTTGCGCACTTCGATCTCGTAGGTGCGCACCTCGTCGAAACCTTCGATTCTGCCGTCATTGTCGAACATGAAGTTTTCCTTGGCGAAGTCCATCAGAACCGGTTCAACGCCGACGTTGCGGGCCGGGCCGAGGTTGAGTTCCACCTCCTGGTCGACCGGTATGTAGCGCGTATCGTCGGCGCCGAGGTAGTGGAGCCGGTCGCCGTCTTCTGCGCGGCGGAAGACATTGATCGTGCCGTCCGGAAGCGGCGTCTCGCCGAGGTTGTGCTCTTCATCGTTGCTGAACCGCAGGAAACGCACGGTGTCATCGCCGAACCGTTCCTGTTCGAACTTGTAGAGGTTGACGACGCCCACGTCTTCGGCGTCGAAGGATTTCAGCCTTTTCGACCAGCCGTCACGTATGGTTTCCTTGCCGTCGATGGTGTAGAGGAAGTATTCGGAAAGCCCCTCCTTGATGATCTCCTTCGGTGCGGCCATCTCCCTGTCCTCCGCCATCATCGGCAGGGCCCTCGCCCTGTCCATAAACTCCATTCTCCGCCTGATCACCTCCGGCTCGGTCGCGTAGGGATCGGGGCGCCTGGCGAGGTCGGCGATTTTATCCAGCAGGTGGATCTCGCCCACCACCAGCCGCACCTGCGCGTTCTCGTAGTCCTCGCCGGAGTTGTTGGTGACCTTCACGTATCCGTCCAGCGTCATGGTGGACTCATCCTCGCTGAGCGTTGCGATATAATAGGCGTCCCAGGTGAGGCCGGAGGTGAAGAAGGTGATTTCCATGGGCACCTCGCCGCTGATATCGGAGTGGATGTTCCAGACCCCGACGTTGCGCACGCGCGGCGGGTAGGTGATATCGAGCACGTGGATGCGGTCGGCATCGGCACGCGGCATCATATCGAGGCTGGTCGGGTCGATGAGCGTGCCGCTCCAGGCGAACTGGAGGCGGTTCTCGCCCTCGGAGAGCGTCAGCGGGCGCCGGTCGCGTGCGAGGGTGAGGTCGGCACTGTTATAGATGGTGAGCTGAACGCTTTCGCGTTCAGGCAGCGTGACGAGGTCGATGTTCCCGTAGGCAAGCGGACCTGCGGCTACGGCCACGAAGAACGGCACAAGGCACAGACATACTTTGAGTCTTTTCATCGTCCATCTCCTCCTGAAAAAAAACAGCATGGTCTTTCCGATCCGTCCGATGGAGTACGGGAGAACCGTCATGCTCCGGATCTCCGCCCCTCATCCGGAGAGCGCCGCTGTGGTGTTAGACGCACAGGATGCGAAAATGTTCCGGGAAACTTCATTGCAGCAGCCACACGGGGCGGTAGGGGCGGAGCGTGAAGGACGATGCGGGCTGTTTCTGCAGTTTTCCGGTGATGACGTCCCGCCATGGGCCGCTTCCGAAGTTTTCGGGGAGCGTCACGGAGACGGGTTCGCCGCTCAGGTTCGCCAGGCACAGCACGGTTTCTTCGCCGCCGGGGGAGGTTCGTTCGATGGCGAAGACTTCGTTCCCCAGCTCCGGCACGCTCTGGGCGCCGTCGGGGTGGAAAGCGGGATGCTGGGTGCGGCAGTGCAGGAGCCGCTTGTAGCGCCGGAACACCCGGCAGCGCCTCGAGTCGTGGTCCTGCAGTTCTTTTTCGGTCTCATCGGCCCCGAGCCGGGAGCGGTTGATCGATCGCGCCCGGCCCGTGCGTTCGACGGCCCGGACATCATTTCCGGTTCCCAGGAGGCTATGGATATAGACCGCCGGCACGCCCTTGAGGGCGAGCGCGATCGCCTGGGAGCAGAGGAAACGGTCGATATCGCTCTCCTCATCATCGGAGTCGGGGTCGGAGAGTGCGTCGAAGTAGGTGATATTCAGTTCGTAGGGCTTCTCCTCTCCGTTTTCGGTGGTCCGGGTGGAGATTTCGCCCCCGCGCCGGCGGACATTTTCTATGAGCTGTTGCAATTCGTTCTCCGGTATCAGCCCTTCCAGGGGCCGTACGCCGATCCCGTCGTGGGATGCGGTGAAGTTGAAGAAGGTGCATCCTTCGGGAATTTCGGCATCGCTCAGCCCGGCGGCCCAGCGGGTGAGGTAGCGGCTGTTTCCGGTCAGTATTGCGTGCAGCAGCAGCGGAGGCAGGGGGAACTGGTAGACCATGTGCGCTTCGTCGCCGCCTCCGAAGTAGCTGATATTCTCATCATGGGGGACATTGGTCTCGGTAATAATGGTTGTTTCGGGAGCGATGAGTTCAACGAAATCGCGAATCAGCTTCACCACCTCGTGTGTTTCGGGCAGGTGGATGCAGCTTGTGCCGGGTTTCTTCCACATGAAAGCGACGGCATCGAGGCGTATCACCCGCATACCGCGGTCGATGTAGACCATGAGGATATCGAGAAACTCGAAGAGCACGTCCGGGTTGGAGAAATCCAGGTCGATCTGATCGTCGCTGAAGGTGGTCCACAGGTGCCGCAACCCGTCCCGGGTATGGACGGGGGTCAGGAGCGGGCGGCTGCGCGGCCGCACGACGGCGGAGAGGTCGTCGGCGGGGTCGGCTTCGATAAAATAATGTTTCTCCGGCATCAGTCCGGATGCATAGTCCCGGAACCACTGGCTGTGGCGCGAGACGTGGTTGATCACCAGATCGCCCATAAGCCGGAACCCGGTGGATATCGCTTTAATATCGTTCCACGTGCCCAGTGCGGGATTGACTTTTCTGTAATCGATCACCGAAAACCCGTCGTCCGAAGAATAGGGGAAGAAAGGCAGTATATGGACGGTATTGAACACGTCTTTGACGTATTTGTTCAGAAATCCGTGCAGTGTTGTCAGTGGTTTTTCCCCCTCGCTGCGCAGCGTATCCCCGTAGGTGATAAGGAACGCATCCTCGTGGCTCCACCGGTACGGGGTTGCGTCGGACTCCCCGTCCAGCCCGTACCGACCCAGCATCATCTCAAGCCTTCTGAGGCACTGATCGGCCCCGTCCGGATACAGGCGCCGGAACCTTCCGTACATGCGCTCCAGGGAGCGGTAATATTGAATTTTTTTCATCAGATCCCTTTCACGTTGCTGATCAGAGTATCGAGTTTGTTATGGAGGACCGAATAGCTGTAGAACCGTTCGGCGAGGGCATAGTTATGGTCCACCATTTTATCCCTGAAGGTCCTGTTCTCCAGCACGCGCCGGACTTCTTCGACGACCTTTTGCGTTATTATCCCGTCCATAACCACGACCTGGAAGCCTTTCGGTTCGATATCGCGTGTGAAGATGGAATACCGGTTGACGACCATGGGGACGCGGTAATAGATTGCTTCAAGGAACGCATTTCCAAAGCCTTCATAGAGGCTCGGATAAGTCACAAGGTCGGCATGCTGGTAGAGGTCCCAGAGGGTATAGACCTTCTGTCCTTTGCTGTTCAGGTGCCGGAACTCGCCGATGCGGGTTGATACGATGCGGAGGTCGACGTTGGCTTTGGCCGCCAGTTCGTGGACGGTGTCGGCGTACTCCATCCCTTCGTCCCCGGCTTCATGCGATATCACCAGCTTGTAACGGGGGTCGCCCAGTTCTTCCACCAGGTCGATGGAATGTTCTATGCCCTTTCTCGGTATGACCCGGGTCGGCTGGAGGATCATGATGTCCTCCTCGCCCAGACCGATCTGCTCGCGCACATCGGCACAGTAGGAATCGGGGGGGGAGGGCGGTTGTTCGAAGTTCAGCACGTTCGGCACCAGCGTGGCCGGCACTCCCTTGCGCCAGGACAACTGTTCCCGAGCGGATTCATTGATGACCGCATGCTGCACATCCTCCAAACGCGGCGGGAAGGCCATGTCCAGGTAGTCGGAGACGGCATTGACCGAGAAGCGGTCGCGTTCCCAATAAAAATCGTGGTGGTGGACGATCGATGGCATTGCGGTCTCGTGAAGGTACTCGGTAATCGCTAAACCGAAAGGGACATGCATCGGTATGGTGAGGGCGTTTTCAACGACCAGAAAGCTGAGAGAAAACTTCCTGCAGAATTCGTCAAGCGATATTTTCAGGTAATCCGTTAGCTTCCTGATGCGGGCGTTGACCCGGGCGCTGCGGATCCTCCGCCCCCAGATGTGCCTGTTGATCCAGACGTTCTCGGGATGGTCGAAAAAAGCTTCCGGAACGCAATGGCTCACATCCGGATGCCTGTCCAGTTTTCCGCCATACCAGTAACTGATATGCTCGGAACTCCAGAAGACCTCGGCCCATTTTGCGCTCTCCAGGGACACGCCGTCGTTGCCTGCAAACCGTGTTGATACGAAACCGACTTTCTCAGCCATTGTCCTCACCCTTATCACCTGTTCCATCGATCAGTTCCGCACGCGGCTCTTCATCGGGAGCCAGGAGACGGTTGGCCGTCCGGGCCGTGGCCAGACCCAGCAACAGCCCGAGGGCGCCGCCGAGCGCCGCGGCTGCCCCGAGCCGGTCGCCGCCGTGCAACTGTTGGCCCGTCAAAACGCCGCCCATAAACAGGGCAAGCGGGAGGACAAAAACGAAAAAAATGCTCAGATAGGGGTTGGAGCGGGGAATGCGCACCCGCACGCGCCGGCCTTCCTGCAAACCGTCCTGCGGCACCCGGATCTCCGGAAGGCCGCCCGAAAAGGCCGAACAGGCACAGCAACTCCCGCATTCTTCGGTCGACCTGTGGTCGAGCCGGACCGTCGCCCCGCCGTCGCCGACCGATTTGACCACGCCGGTGTCCTCAACATAGTTCATATCCGTCCTCCCTTTTTGATATCCTCCCGGTCCACCGCCCCCACCCCGGCGAGGGGGAAGGGCAAACGGTCGAACCCGGATGCCGGCATCATATGCACAAGAATATAGTAACTGTCCTGTAAAAAATCAAAACCCCGCTCCTTTCGCCTCGTCCACAATTGCGAAACAATCGTGAAACCATTGTTGTTTTTCTGTCCCTCTCCCGGCGCCCGCTCAATCGCTTCCGGAACCGGGGTGCGGCACCCGGATCCTGTAGCGGAACCCTTCATCCTCCCATTGCGCTGTCATGGCAAACGCCGGCATGTAGGGCCGCAATACCCCGTAATCCGGCAGTTTGACCTCCAACTCCCCGAAAAACGGTTTCAGGGCGTGCCGCAATATTTCAACGGCGGCGCCGAGGTCCGCATAGGCAAACAAAGAAGGGCCCGGAATGAGCCTTCTCAGGGCATCCCGGAAACCCGCCTGCGCCGTCAAAGGACTGCCGCCGCGCCCACTTTTCACGAGCAGTTCGGACATCAGATGCGGATTGGCGGTTATTATCAGCAGATCGTCCACGAACCCTATATTCACGGCGATTTCCATGCGCGGGTGGAAAACGGCGGATACATCCGCAGCCTTGACCGCTTTCAGGGACAGTACGGTATGGCCTGCGGGGTGTTGACGCCACGCGTGCGGCACAGCGCCCATCTCCAATACCCGTTCAATGGCTCCCATGAGGCGCTCCGGCCGCTGCAGCTCAACAGCCAACGCAGCATCCAGCCGGTCCACAGCATCATCCGCCGCCGTCGCGCCGGCGGGAAGGTAAAGAAACCAGCGCTTGCCAAGTGTTGTTATGATATCTTCTTCCAGGTTTACAGGGCCGCCGGACGATCCGAGGGAGAACTCCAGGCTCCCGTGCAGTTCCGGCGCGTGGGCCCGCATGGCGTTGACCGTCTCCTCCCACAGCGATGGCAGGTCGAAATAAACGGCGCCGAAAAACGCGGCGTCGGCCTCCACAAACGGCAGCGGCCTGAGGTCGGGGGTTTTGCGGGGGTTCAGTGCTTTCCACAACCCGCTGTCCGGCTCGGAGATGAGGAAGAAACCTTCACCTGTGACGCCCCCGCCCGCCAAGCTCAGGGTCGAGATGGCGCCTTTGAGGGAAAACACCCCCATCGCCCCGAAAAAGCCTTCGGGATCGAAACCCGGCCCGGAGACGGAGAAGGGACCGTTTCCACCGAGGACGGTCTTCCAGAAAAGCTCGTAGTTCTTAAAACTCACGTAATCCGCGCCGGCAGGGACCTTTTGCCGCAGTTCCCGGTACAGCGGCAGGCCGGCAAGCGCATCGGTCCGTGGCTTTTCTCCATCCGAAAGAGCGAAATGCTCCTCCAGCAGGCCGGAATCCCGGGCGTGCAGAATGGCGAGCAGTTCACCATCAGAGGAAAACATAACCCTCTCCGCCGCATCCTCCGGTTCCGGGCGGTCGCTGAACAACCGGGCAATATGGACCTTCCGCCCGGCGATATCGTCGATCGTTACCCGGCCGGCATCCGCATCGCTCATGGGCCGGACGATCCGGTCGAGCAACGCCTTGACCTCCCGGCTGTTCTCAACGCCGGTTTCGAGCAGGTACAGCGTTTCCCCGCCCCTGCCACCGTCCGCATCCGCTTTCCGGACGGCAATTGCCACCTGGCCGGTGAGGAGGTTTTTCAGCTCGGCCGGTGCGCCGCCCGGTTCTTCCCCGGCGTTCCCGAACTGCTTCCGGAGTTGAGTGAGGAATCCGGCTGCAAACTCCTCCATCCCCGGTTCTCCCGCCAGTTCCGCATAGGGGCTGTCCTGTATCCGCCGGTGCAAAGCGTCGAAATCTCTTATCCAGGTGAAGGAGTTGATATCGCCCGGAACGAGATGGTCGGCATCTGCCTCCCGGCCACCGGCGAAGGCGTGGGGGACAAACAGAAGGAACAGTATTGTGAGGCCGGTGATGTGAGAGAATAGCTGCTGTTTCATGGATGCCGGTATCGGTATTGGGAACGGGCGTCAGAAGACCTGCTGTTTACTGTACACTATACAGGAGAATGCCGGCAATGTAAAGCAGAGGAGGCCGGAGTTCGTTACGGAAATCGGCGCCCGTAACATCAGCCGTTCCGCAAGGAACCAGGGCGGAGGCCGGAGAGTGGGTCAAAACCGGATGACGGTGCAATTTGATCGGTAAAAAAAAAACGGCTATACTCGGTAGGGGAACATGAGCGGTCGAAACGATGTTGCGGAGGTCGAAGATGAACAAGACGAACGTGTTGGTGCGAAGCATGATATGTCTCTCCTTCCTGTTGGTTTTTGCGCTTCCGGGTATTGTTTCCGCCGAGGACAGGGTCACGGTAAGGGACGATGATGCCCGCAGGCGGCACTTCACAGGTACGATTATCGAGGAGACTTACGAGTATGTCAGGATGGAATACCGGGGCGAGGAACGCCGCGAGCCGATGGTTCGGGATGGGCAGCGACATATCGTCGAGGTGCAGCGTCGCCGTTTCCCTTCCGTTTTCGCCGGCGCAAACAACGAACTGCGCAACGGGCATTTTGAGGAAGCCTTCAACCTTTACCGGAAATCCGACGAAGCCGGCGAGGTCCGCGACAATCCGTGGCTGGCGCCTTACCTCAGTTATCACGCGGGAGATGCCGCGTATCGGGAGGCCGATCAGAACAGTTGGGAGCCCGGGCGCAAGAAAGAGTGGTTTTCCCGGGCCGTCAGCAGGTTTGAAATGCTTCTGAAAGAGCAGCCACGGCACCGTTTGGCTCCCAACGCCGCGCTGGCCAAGGCGCGCGCCCTGACAAAAATGGGCGAATTGGAGCGGGCACGGGCGACCCTGGAAGCCATCGCGGACTCCGATTATCCGTTCTGGATAAAACAAGAGGCGGGAGTGTGGGAAGGCCGGCTACTGGCGGAAGAGGGGCGTTACGGGGAGGCCGCCGAGAAGATGGCAGGGTTGTGGGAAGAGTACCGGGAGGAGAACCCGGGACTTGCCGACAAGGCGCGATTTTTCCAGGGGCTGGCACTGGAAGGAGAAGGGCGCCCCGAACGGGCTGAGAACATTTTCCAGGAGATAGGATTCCAGGGGCACGGGAGCGAGATGCAGGCCGTTGCCTGGAACCGCAGGGGATTGTCGCTGCTCGCCCGCGGGCAGCAGCGGGAAGCGCTGATGTCGTTTTTGCGCGTGGTGATCATGCACCCGGAGATACACAACGAGACGCAGATGGCGCTTTATTACGCCGCGCGGGCGTCGGAGGGATACTACGGGGATGATGAACGCGCCCGGCAATTGCGCGATAAGCTGACACTCAGGTTCCGCGACTCCTACTGGGCGGGACGGCTGGAAGAATAAACCAATGGCTTTGTACGGAGACCGAAGAATGCGCAGTCGCAAAGGGTTGTTTTTTATGGCGGTTGTCTGGTTAACGGCTGTTTCCTCGAGCGGATATGCGCTGGCTGACGAGCCGGCGGCCGACGCAGACAACATTTTTCGCATGGTGGTGGATCACTCGGGCTGGCCGGGGTTTATTATCATCATGCTGTCGGTCATCGCCTCGTTCCTGGCCCTGCGTTTCGCTTTCATGCTGCGCGGCAAGGTGATGATGCCCGATGAACTGATCATTCCGCTGGAGGAGGACATCGACAGCGGCCGCGTCGGGGATGCGCTGAAAAGATGCCTGAACCACGATTCTTTCCTCGCCCGGATCATGGAAGATGGTTTGCAGGAAATGCGGGCGGGCTATGAAGAGATGGTGGCCTCGGCCGAAGATTCCGCCGAGGCCGAAAGCATTCGCCTGCACCAGCAGATCAGCTGGCTCTCCGTCATCGGAGCCATAGCGCCCATGCTCGGCCTTATGGGAACGGTGCTCGGGATGCTCGGCGCCTTCGGCGTGATCGCCGCCGAGGAAGCCCAGCCGCCTCCGGCGCTTCTGGCCGAAGAAATCCAGCTCGCACTGGTCACCACGGCCCTGGGACTGATTGTGGGTGTGCCGGTGCTGGTGGTGTATGCCGCGCTGCGCAACAGGGCCACCGCATTGTTCCTCGATACCGGAATGGTCGTCACCGACCTGCTCGACCGGTTCAAACACACCAGGATCCCCCCGGCCATGGTTGGAGAGATAGCCGATGCGCTCGGTTCAGGCCCCGCGCAGGGCGCCGATGGAGAACACGATACCGAAATTGACGAAGAAGATGCAGGAGTTCAGCAGCCGCCTCCGCCACCGCCGGCCTGATCGGAAGCGGTTCCCGGAGGCAAGCATCAAGATAATGACTTTTTCCGGAAACAAATGCCGAAAGAGAAAAAAAAGCGCAGGGGCGCGGCACCGGCTGTCGATGTGGACATGACTCCCATGATTGACGTGGTGTTTCTGCTGATCATATTCTTCATGATCGTCGCCACCTTCAACCAGATGGAGCGCGATGCGGTGAAGGAACTGCCGGTATCCCGCTTCCAGGCCACGATCCAACCGGATATCACGAGGGAACGGATGGTGGTCAACATCCTCGAAGACGGCACGATTTCGCTTTTTGGACAGGCTTACGGCATCGAGGGATTCAGGCGGCAACTTGACGCTTACCGGCCCGCGCTCGAGCGAATCGGCAGGGAAACGGACATGGCGCCCATTATACTGCGCGGCCACAGGGGGGCGCAGTACGGGGTTGTCCGCCAGGTGCTGAGCGCGATCTACGAGCAGGACTTCCGCCGCATCATGTTCGCCGCCCATGAGTTCGAAGAAGAATGACCCGGAGTGCAAATCCATGCCCATCGGAGCGTCCCGACAGGAAGAAGAGAAAATGGAGCTGAAGATGACGTCGATGATCGACGTGGTGTTCCTGCTTCTGATTTTTTTCATCGTCACCCTTCAGATCCCGCAACCGGAGGTTATGATCGAGACGGAACTGCCCCGGGCGGACGAGGAAGGGGAGCATACCGCCGAGGAGGAACTGGACCGTGAGGAATTTATGGATCTTCGGCTCCGGCTGGCGTGGAACGCAACGACCAACCGCTCCGAGATCCGCCTCAACGAGGAGCCTGTTCGGGGCTGGCGCCAGCTCGAGGGGAGGTTAACCATGGCCCACCGGCTGCATCCGGACGGACGCATCATTGTCGCCTGCGATGACGAGGTGCCCTACGACGATCTGATCCAGGCCATCAGCAGCATCCAGGCCTCCGGGTTGCCGATGGTCTTCGCCGACCTGTAGCCCGCTTGTTTCACGCGTTCTCCGTGGTGCAGATGTGGCAGAAAGCAAACGCCGTTTGCCTGGTGTATCATGCAGATTATCATGTTCGCCACTGCGCCCGCGGACCGGTTCTTGATACAGATCCTGCAGGCCATCGACGACTCACCCCCTCTCCGGCCCATCCGGCGCACCGCTGCGGAGCGGGCCGGCTGCCCTTGCCCCGGAGCTTGAAACCCCGGGCAGACGGACCTAATTGTTGAGCATGTTCAGGCCCCACATCGCTCCAAAGAGGACGGCCTGGAGGCCGATGAGAGGCCATAGCGACAGATCTAAAAAGAACAGGCCGCCGGCATACAACAGGACACTCATGGCGCCCCAGAGGAATGCCCTTCTGCCTTCGGCTTCAGCGACTCGGTAGAAAAGCAATCCGAATCCCAGCATAATAACGAGACCAAACCACGGGGTCATTATTGTTTCCTCACACAAGGTATGCTTTCAGACGCGCCGTCAGGCGTCGCCCGGAACGTCGGGGTCGGGGCCATCATCATCCCACGCAGGGTGGCCGTTCGGGGCAGCGTCCGCTCCCGCACCCATTCCGCCATTGGTTTCGTCCCCCAGGTAGACGTTCTGCCCGATCAGGGAATCCTGCAATTCGGAGATCTCCAGGCCGCGGGGCGGAACCTTCCGCCGCACCGCCAGAGCCGCGGCAACACCGGCGGCCTGTCCGGTCGCAAAACAGGGAACGATCAACCGCAAAGAATTGCAGGCAAGATAGTCGCTCGAAACACAGCGGCCGGCCACCAGCAGGCCGTCCATCTCCTCAGGCACCAGGCACCGGTAGGGGATATCGTAATCCAACCCCTCAGGATCGTATAACTTGTACCCGTTGAGGTAGGACGACAGCCGGGCAACGGAATCCCGGAAATGCCGGCTTGATCGCAAGTCCTCGTCCGTGACGGTATACACACCCCGGACACGCCGGCTTTGACGAACGCCCAGCTGCGAGCCGGTATGGGAAACACGGGCATCCGCCCATCCGGGCATGTTCTCGCGCAGGAAATACAGGGAACGGAAGCAGTCGCGGCGGGCCTCGCGTTCGACCCTGGTCAGCGCTTTGGCATCGGTGATGTCAACATTCCTGAAGTACCGCTGCGCTCCCGGCATGACTCCCCCATTCTGCGCGCGGGCCGTCTCCATGATGGATCGGCACCGATCGGGGAACTCCTTCTCAAAAGCCTGGAAGGCGCCGTTGTCAACGCCGTTGATCTGGATCACCAGCGACACGTCATGGGTCCGGTCCGCACACAAACACCCGGCGCGGAAGGCCAGGTCGGCATCCGCCGTGCAGTCGATCGCCACCTGCGAACGGACGGCGCTCCTCCCGTTCTTGTTCTCGATGAAAACGCCGGCGACACGATGACCTTCGACGATCGGATCACATGCCATGGTGTGCAGGAGGAACCGCGCGCCGCATTCGTCCAGCATCTCCAATGCCTGCCATTTGAACACCTCGGCATCAACCCGGTAATCGCCCGATGCCGTCACGCCGGTGACGGCATTGAAACGTTCCAGCCGTTCACGAACGTCCATGGTGATACCGCGTGCGCGCGGTTTCCGGCCGTCCCCGACCCCCAGGACCGCTACGACGTGGGAACCGGTGATCATTCCGCCGGGATAGCCATACCGTTCGAGCACGAGCGTCCGGGCGCCTTCGCGGGCCGCTGCAATCGCCGCAGCAATGCCGGCCGGGCCCATTCCCGCCACCAGCACGTCGACCGAATCGCTAACGGGGATGCATCGGCTTGCTTCCACCACACTGCACGAATCCGAAACCATGAAAGATACCCTCCAATAGCTTTATTTTGCGGGATGCGCTCCTTTTCTGCGAGATAAACCAGCTCAACCAGGCAAATTGCCGGGACGAAAATTTCAACTGCGCCGTCATTGCACCGATCAAAAAGGCTTCGAACGGCGGGACTGATCTGCTCGGCATCTTCCAAATACCATATGAGCGCATGGGTATCGGTTACGATTTTGTCGTTAATATGTTATCCCTCGGGACATTGCCCCACATTTCACGACGTGCCTCATCAATGTCTTCACTGCTGGTGTTGGCCTGATGCCAGATACCCCGCAGCGGAC
>PUMZ01000262.1 GCA_003551565.1 Candidatus Brocadiaceae bacterium
GGTAATTGGCCTGGTGCGTAAGACATAGTATTATGTTGGCGACGGTTCCGGCAGAGCGGTTTTCTATATAGCTGCGGTAGGTTTCAAACGATTCGTCTTCGGCCCGGGCAACAGAAAGGGCCTATGTTTTCGAGTATGAGGGCTATATCCATATCCCGCGAGACGGAGTCTATTCCATCCATGCTCCGGAGGAATTTCTCAGGCCGTCAATTGTCCCGGGCTACGATATTCGCGTGTTTCTCGGGGAAAAGGAATGGTATCCCGCTACCAGGAGTCATAATCACCGGACCTGGTCGGTGGTGCTTGAATCGGGATATTACCCTTTCAGGGTGGTTTATATCGACCAGAGGCAGGAGAACGCCCGGGTGGCTGGCGCCAGCATTAACGGAATGCGAACCTGGGACGGGGCCAGGCCGGAACTCAAGATAAGCGGACCGAAACTGGATAAGCAGGTGATTCCGGCGGAAATGCTCTACAGGTAGTTCAGCCCCGCAACCGCAACAGATTTCTCACCTGCAAGACCGTTGATTATCGTGCAGTTTTTTTGGTGTGTTCAGATTTTGCAGTGTGTGTCTGAGCTGTGCTGAAGGCGATTTACCTTTCAGGCGCGTCTCCAGCGGCGCACCTGCTTTGTCAGGCGGCGCTTGCCTTTCGCACAGCTGCACCACTGGAATCGCATGAAATATCCGGGATGAGCCACGGTGAAACGGCATCGATATCGATATCGCTATCGGAATCGTTTTTCTCCACTGAATTCATTTCCTTCATTTTCGGTTTTGATACCGGTAGGCGATCCCGATAGAGGCAATGGAGATGAAGCTTAAGACAGAGCGTTGCAGGAAATTGTACAAAAGACGCGGAAAGACAGTTGAGCCGGTTTTCGGTCAGATTAAAGAGGTTCGTCACTGTGAGCGGTTTATGAGACGCGGTTATGATGCATGTCGCAGCGAATGGTCGCTGATATGCGCTACTCACAATCTTCTGAAACTGTGGGTGGCCGGCGGCAGAGCCGATCCCGCCGGTTCGGAGGATAAAGCCGACGGCGACTCGACGGCCTGCCCGGCCTCCACCCGGCGCCCCGGGGTCAGACAGGCAGCATAAGAACCCGGGAGCCACGAGAGGAAATCAAACCTATTAGAACCTTTTATTGCCTATTTTCTTTGCGCCTTCGCGTGGGGAGAGTTCGGGGTATAAGGCTTTTAAGACAAGTCGGGATCGCTATCGGGATCGGGATCATTCTTTGTGCTTTCATACATGACCGAATCCTCTCCGACCTGATAACCCCTGCCGCCCAGTCGGCTGAGCATAGCAGCCATACGGTCCAGTTCGCTTTTTCGCCTCCGGCTTTCTGTTTTGTCCAAAGCATTAACAACCACCAGAACATCATCAAGTGGCGGCACACTCCAGCGCTGAATCTCGTTCAAAAACCCTTCGATCCCTTCCGGGTTACTTTCGATGTCATCGAAGGTAGCGCCGTCAACGCCAGCCGCATGAACAAGGCGGACAGTGTCCCCCGTTCCCATGCGCGTTTTTCAAATTCTCTCTCTCATAGTGTACTGTTTTGGGGGAAACAGGACAAATGGCACATCCACGGCCCCGGCAAGGGGACCATAGCCGGAGATAAGGGAGAACCCTTGTCCTGAATATCCCCCCATCCACCCTTTTTTATCTGCCCCTCTCTGTCACAGGGAAGTACACCGTATAAGGCTCGTCAACGATCTCGTGAAGCGGCTTGAACCGCAGGCCCGTTGGCTGAGCTTTCGTGCGGTAGCCGCCCATCCACCGCCCCCATTCCCTTTCATTGTCAGGCACCAGCAGGCTGCCCGGATCCTTCTGGCCGGCTATGAGG
The DNA here is from genome assembly GCA_003551565.1 of Candidatus Brocadiaceae bacterium. Classification (GTDB taxonomy): domain Bacteria; phylum Planctomycetota; class Brocadiia; order SM23-32; family SM23-32; genus PUMZ01. The sequence goes on from PUMZ01000262.1 coordinate 1,850, forward strand.
GCCTGCTCGCGGTCGCAAAGGCCGGCAAGCGTGATCGGTCCGTCCATGAAGGCCCTCATCCCGGTTTCATCGGGCAGAGCACTTGTGGTGATCCCTTTGGGCAGCTCCAACCGCACCGTATCCTCATTCCATATGCGGGATATGGCATGGAAAAAAGGCCCTTCTTTCTCGTCAATTGTCCGGTCCTCACCGTTCAGTCTCAGCGACGGCCGGCCCTGAATCCACCCCGGTATGCGCAGTTTGAGCACCATATCTGTCGGGGCCTCGCAGGAGACCCTGATCTCCACGGCCCATCCCCCCGGGCGGTGCCGCAATCCGGCCGCGCTGGAGTTATCGTCGGCCGACCCGGATGACTGATGATCAAACATCATGTCCAGAACGACCTTGTTCCCATCGATGACGGTCGTCAGACGGGACGGTATGAACTGTGAGATAACGATCTCCTCGCCTTGACCGTAGAACACATAAGCATTGTGAGCTGTGTGCGCCTGCACAAGCGTGCCATGGCAGCACCAGAAGTCGCACGTGGCGGTGCCCCACAACTTCCGCGCACCGGCTTGAAGAGGCAGAAAGTAAGAAATCATGCCGGTGAGAGGGTTCTGCTGGGCCAGAATCCCGTTGTATATGTTTTTTTCGATGTAATCGCAATAGCCGGCATCGCCCGACCAGCGGAAAAGGAAATCGGCCAAACGGATCATGTTATACACCGTGCAGTGCTCCTGGTTCTTATCGCCCAGACGTGCCGAGAACTCGAAGGGCGGCGTCCATATCTCCCCTGACGTCTGCCCGCCCGTGCAGAAGGTGCCGCGTTCGGTCACCGCGCACTCCCAGTACCTTTCGACGATCTCGCGCCAGCGTGGATCCCCTGTCACTTCATAGGCACGTGCTGCACCGTGGATCTCGGGTATTGTGGTGTTGGCGTGCATATTGGTGAGCACGTCGCGCCCTTCCATAAGGGGTTTGAAAAGGCGCGAACGGGTGTATCGCTCCATGAGTTCTTTGTATGATTCTGATCCTGTTGCCCCGTAAAGGTCCGCCCACACCTCCAGCATGGCCCCCGTCTCGGTGTCGAGGATATCGTCCATATGCTCGCGTGAAAACCGGCCACTCCACTTATGGAACCAGCGGGCGGCATTGTTCAGGATCGTCAGCGCTTCATCGCTTGAAACGTACCGGTAGGCATCGAACAACCCCATAAGGGTCTTATGGATGACATAATGGGGCGCCCAGGTCGGCCGCCCTTCTGCCGTCCAGTGAAGATATTTTTCGGGAATCGAAAAGACCCATTCGCCGCCGTTTTTCTCCTGGCACCGTCCGAGCTCTGCGACCACACGGTCGACCTTGAGCTTCAATTCCATGTCTCCGCTGCCTGCAAAGGCGCGGGCCGCCGCCGAAAGCCAGTGGCCCAGGAACTGTCCACGGACCTCGCAAGTCGGCGACTCCCATCCCCAGTGGCGGTCATCCCCCGCACCGGGGTCGCCGTGGAGGGTGTTGCGGAGTTGCCCGTACTGCCCCAAAGCGGCTTCGAGGTAGTGGTTCTGGAGGAGATTGTCCTGCCTCAGACTCAGAAGGTAGTCCCGGTTCACATTGAACCTGTCCTGGAAAAGGCCTGGGCCGAGACGCACCTTATCGGGCGCGAAAGCTCTGTAAACGGCGTCCATGATTATATTGCCTCCTTGGTATGAATACAGCGGAGCCTGTTGCACAATGAGCCCCAATCCAACCTGCCTGCGGCAGGCAGACCATTGAACTGGATGGCCTGCATGAGCGATGGCCTGCCTGCCTGCCTGTCTGGCGGCCTGTCTGCCGCCAGGCAGGCAGGTGGCTCATTCCCCTCATTCTCATGTGACTAATTCTAAACTATTCTTAATTTACCTGGTTTCCGCTCGCGATGCAAACGAATAGGCGGAAATTCAGCAAATTTCACCTGTTTTTTATCAATTCGTATATATTCAGTAAACCACGTTAAAAGTAGCGCAGGCGTCCTCGCCTGCATTCGTTTTTGTGTAGCGCCCCGGCCTCCCATACGATGCAGGCGGGACGCCTGCGCTACAAAAGGCAACCATGTAGCAAACCAACGTGGTTCACTGAACACTTACCTCCTGATTTTAATGGGATTTGGGCGATTTGCAGAAAAAATCTTTATTCTGAGTTTCTCTTGCGATACCCTCCTCATCCGCCGGCATCTTCGGACAATACTGCTGCATAGTAATCAAAGTCGGCTGGAATACGTTGCCCGCTCATATCCTGACAGCAAAGGCCGAAAAAGGCGCCGGTGTATCCGGATGTAGTGCCGTATTCGTCGCTGAGAATTGTACTGTCCAGCACCGGTCCGATATTTTGCCATTCTGAACCGTCCGATGACCAGGCAAAACGCAGTCGGTTGCCATTCAGCCTGACAAGCAAGTGAACCGGATCATCTTGCTTCAAAATGGCTTGTGCATTTTCCGGTTCAGAGTATGAGCCGTTGTCACATATAACCACACCTATCATGCGTTGCCCTTCGTCGTCAACGGTCACTCGCAGATAGTAGTAATCGTTGCGATCATAATAGGCGACCATGCCGGCCATTTGCTGCCAATTTTGCGGTCGGAAGTCCAGACATGTGCTCGCTTCGCATTGCAGATGCTTAACGCGTCGAGCGACAAGACTTTGCTCAAATCGTGAAAATAAAGAATTCCGCCCGTACAAACGCAGCCACCCCGGTCTTTCGGTAAGCGAACACCATGATTTGTCGACGGGTTCCCGCAGGCTTTGAAAATGCAGGTTCAGTTCGGGGTCGTCAAAATCGTCAAGAGATGGATCTTGTGGCCATGGATGCAAAGGCAGGCCGGGAGCCGGCACTTCATTTTTCGGCTCTTTTCCGCCGCCGGGCAAACGCGGCCAATCGTCCTTACCCCAGACAATTTCCTGAATCGCAGTTTCGCGCCCGAGAATATTTCGCCCATGACTTTTTGGCGTAGCATCTTCGGGTGCATCGGCGGGAAAAACCGGACGCGAACATAGATGCGGCATGTACCACCGGCCATTTTGTGTTTCTACCCAGCTCCCGTGTCCCCCTCTTTGCAGAAAATCAGCTGGTAAACCTTTTGAGGTTAGTATGGGGTTATCCGGATGGGTTTCATATGGCCCCTGGATATCTCGGCTTCGTGCAACACTGACCGCATGGTTCCATCCTGTACCGCCTTCGGCACAAACCAGATAATACCAACCATTGCAAAAATAAAGGTTAGGACCTTCAGTAATTCGAAGTTGGGTTCCCAGCCAGATGTTGGAAATATCCCCGACCAAACATCGTTTCTCCGGATCGTATTCCTGCATGACTATGCCCGCGAAACGATGTCTCAGCCCGCGCCCGTCCCACAGAATGTTAAAGACATATTTCCGTCCGTCATCCGCGTGAAACAGCGATGGATCAAACCCGGATGCATTGAGAAAAATCGGCTCCGACCAGGGGCCGGTGATCTCCGGCGCCGTAACAAGGTAGTTTGGTGCATCCTTCCATGGTCCGCCTGAGGAGCGGACATTGGTGTAAAGCAGCCAAAAGCAGCCGTCGGCGTATGTCAGGTTTGGTGCCCATATACCGCATGAATGCTCACTCCCGCGCATATCCAACTGGCTTACGCGATCAAGCACTCGGCAAAGCAGACGCCAATTAACCAAATCGCGTGAATGATGAATTTGCACCCCCGGGAACCACTCGAAAGTACTTGTAGCTATGTAATAATCGTCACCTACTCGCACGCCGGACGGGTCGGGATTGAATCCGGTAAGTATCGGGTTTTTTATCTTCATCGGCCGTATTCCTCACAAATTAATATGAACATGGAGCGTCCGGGCGGCACTGTAAGTAGTCCACCCCTGCGGATTATCGGAGACAATGTGGCCTCGTTGCTGCGGCCACACGCTGTGAACATCAATATAAAGCGACTCCATCCCTTCCTGCACTTCCGGTCTGGGTCTGGGATCACCCTGTGTGTAACCGGACACGAAACGTGCCGTAACAGGTCCTTGCGCGTCATAATGGCGGGCATTTCTTACAAACTGACCCGCCCGGAGGGGGCTGTCGTCAAATTTTTCACGTTCTTCTACAAATTCAATGCTACCCTCCCCGGCGAATTCGCTGAAGCCTCTGAATTGGTACAGCAGATCAAAGGTATGGTCTTCTTTTCCGTTGATATCGTCCAAAACAAGCACGTAGTCGTCGGTAACAGCCATCAGACGCCGGGAACGGACCGGTTCGGTAAACTCCGTCATCGCGCGCGGCTCCGGCGGGTCTTCGGGGATTTTCACCTCGTGTCCGCGGTGTCTCATAATCCCTTCCTCCAGTTCATCTTCGCTGGCAAGATCGCTGCGAAACGGCACATTTGACCAGCGCGTCTCATTTTCCACGGCCACCGCCTGAAACATATCTCCGGTATGATAAAGCAGCGGGGCGCTGGGCGCCGGATACTGGTTCTTCCCGTCCACCACGACCATGGATTGTGCCATTGAAGTCTGCACGTACATCTGATACATAAAATTGCCATAGCTGAACCAGGCAGTCCGCGTATGCGTGGCCAGTCTGCCGAAACGACGCAGGTAGACCAGTTGCAACCTGTCCCAATGCCCGTGATGCCCGCCGTGCGAGCCATAGGTCAGCACCGCCTGATACTGCTCGCCCACGGAATCGACGCCCTGAGAACGCAGCATCGCCACGCCGGCATTATCCGCGCGTGCGCTGGGCAGAAGCCGAGCCTCTTCATTTTCCTTATACTCTTCCGGGATATCCAGGGGGTAGAGCAAATTACGCCCGCTCGCGTGCCGGAGAAATTCCTCATCCCCAAAGGCATAAGCAGCCATCTCAAATCCGCCCACGCTTCTCTCCTCGTTGGCATCATTGATTCCGAACATCTTCCCTTCTTCGTTGACCATCAGCACCATCGAGTGCCACAGGTCGCGAATCTGCCGGTAATTGCGTCTGTAAGGGCCCCAGGCAACGTCGTAAATACCGTCCGCCGGAGCCGCTGTCGCCGGCTCTCCCGGCCGGCTGGCCGCTCGTAGATCTTCATGGTATGCAGCCGGGATCTTCTTCTCCAGCAAGCCTACCCCCCACGGCTCCAGCGCCAAACCTACGCGCGTGAAAATTGAGGCGCACATCTGGTTATACCCGGTAGACATCTCCCACCACCAGCCGTCGTCCAATATGCCGTGCCCAATTTGCGTATAAAGACCGGTAGGCCCTTCCAGAAAATACTCTACAGCCTCCCAATCCTGAATGGCCAGTGCTGCGAAAATGGCCCCGCCGGTTGAGGCTACAGCAAAATTGCAAGGAGTAACCAACATACTGCGGGCAATATCAAGGTAAATCCGAAACGCCGCTTCAATATTTTCAATGTCTTCAGCACTGAACACACCGGCGTCCCGCACTGCATCGTATGTCCACACATTATAGCGGAAAAAACCGCCTTCCTGGACCCAGGCCGCGTCCAGAACTTGTTTCGTGGCCGGATAACCGCGTTCAGGGTCGGCAAAACCACGCCAGAACTCTGCCACTTTTTCCGCAAATTCCATTTCACCGGTGAGCTGCCAGGCAATTGCGGCCGCCCCTAGCCCGTCGGGCCGATTCGTGCCGTAAGAAGCGGATGCACCGGCTCCCCGCGGCTGAGGCGGGTTCGCAGAACGCGCCCGTTCAATGTAATTGTCAGCCTGCTCGCGGGCCCAATCCTCGGTTTCGGCCAATTTGCGGATTTTATCCCAGCGTTCCTCCGTATACTCAAGATAAGGAGATTCCATTTCGACAACATGGATCAGCTCAACTTTCTGAGCCGCATCGGCGTTCCCACCCGGCACGGCGGAAAGTGTCCAGCGTTCGCGAGCTCCACCCGGGAGGGTGCCTGATACGTCCGCGGCGTCCCGGGTGGGAATATAGGCCTCGACTACGACCTGGCGCGATTCTCCCGGTTCAAGCACAAAATTATCCGGCCTCACGCTCGTTTGTATAACCTCTCCACCTCTCCTGTCCAGACGCAACCGCACGCCCTGCCTTTCGTCCGAACAGTTCAAGACGACGGCTTTATATTCGATAGTGTCGCCGGGTTTGCCGTACCTGGATTTTACCGGCACATCCAGGCCGAGCTTGCGCCCGCGCTGCAAACGTGGCCGATTGATAAAGATTTCGCCGCTCCCGTCAGTATTGGCTTCTATACGAAGCCCTCCGGCGCCAAGGAGAAATCGATCCATAACTTCCCCATTTAAGCGAAAATCCGTCATTGGTATAAAAACAGTATGCCACCCCTCCCTCGCTATGGTTACATCCACCTCCCTTTGCACCGGTGAGCCCGGGATAATGGTGAATCTCAGATGGGCCGGATCCGGGCCGGCAAGGTTCACATCGAGAGCCAGCCCCTCCCATTTTCTCCAGCTCCACCCGCCGGCCGGGTTGAGCCTGTGCCTGTACCCATGCCTCTCTGTCCAATCGGCATCCCCGGGGTACATGAACTCCGCATGACCCGGCAGCTGCAACCGTGCCACATCTTCACCGTCCGGCCCTGCGCCGGGAGCTGGTTCCAGACCGCTCCAGTTCTCCAATTGACCCGCGTCTCCAAGGAAATGTATTGCCTCGGCCTGCCCGGCCATTGACGCCTGAATACCGAACATTGCCCCTGCCGTCACGAAAATGGCAATTGCAACAAAAAATTTTCTCAGTGATTTACGGGCTCTCCTTTGCAGGTGCCGTTTGGCGGAGTGACGGCTATCGCCGATCAAACAGTTCTCCGTAGGGTTCTCGGACCCAAAGCTACTCGACTTCGATACGAACCTGTCATTGTCGCCGTTGTATACTGAATTTCGTGTCATATCAAACATAATCCACTCTCTCCTGAAAAAAATGGCAAGTATTCAGTGAACCACCTGTCTGCGCCTGCCTGTGCTGTGCGGCAGCACGCAGACAGGTGCGTACATGCACAGGCAGGCGTTGGCCACCGTGATTATGATACTCGATTCTGACATCTCAATCAATTGTACATTTGATAAAATGTATTGGAAGATCAAAATAGAGTATCATAGTAACAGTGGCCAACGTGGTTCACTGAATATATACATATAAACTTTTGCAAAGGGGCAAGAAAATATGCAAAATGGAAGATGGGTTTTTCGTGTGGGCCGGGGTAAAGTTGCACTGGTCGTAGCGTGTCTGATGTTTGTTCCGTTTGCTTTTGCCGCCGGGGCTTCCGAACCGTTTCTTTGTTGGACATGTAATGATTGGAGACATTGAATACCCTGATGCCGTCGAACACCTGCTACGGTACCGACCCGGCCTCGGGCAAAATTGTCGGCGTCTTGTGCCGGGAAGTGGGGATGATGAAGGCACTGAAAATGCCTGGATGAGTTTTGAAATGGAAACAGACCCCGAAGAGCTGAATTACCTGACGCTTAAATTCTGGGGGGCCGACCGTGAACAAACCCCTTTGAATTTGTCCGATGCGGACGGTAATCCCGTACATGGTAACGGCTGGCCCCGACTCTGGCCATTCGGTGACTCTTCCGCAGCCGGA
>PUMZ01000093.1 GCA_003551565.1 Candidatus Brocadiaceae bacterium
GGCTACAAATTTGACTGTAAAAGAAAGATTATACGACATCTTCAAGCTCCACTCTGTTTTCTTGCCTCTAAAAACGGCGCTTTGCCCCTCGGGCAAGCCTCCAGTAACGCATCTGGGGTGTCAGGCTGCGCTTCGCGTATGCGAATACAGCGGCGCTTGCCTTCCTTGCATCTGCGCCACTGGAGGCTTGTGAGAAAAGCAGGTTAGATGCATCTTATATCAAAAGCACCGCCGATACAAACGAAAACATTCCGCTGCGAACCATCATTCACGCAGCACATCCAGGTGGCGGGAAACGGACTCTGCAAGCCCTTCCAGACCGTAGCCGCCCTCCAGCACCGAGACCATGCGCCCGCCGCATGTGCTTTGTGCAATCCCACGCACCATCCGTGTCATCCGGGCAAAACCTTCGGCCGTAACGTCCATGCCGCCGAGCGGATCGTCCCGGTGGGCGTCGAAACCCGCGGATATCAGGACAAACTCCGGAGCAAAGTCCATTGCAGCGGGTAGAAGACGGCTTTCGAGGAGATGCAGGTAATCCGCATCTCCTCTCCCGGCCGGCAACGGGACGTTGATTGTATAGCCGCACCCGCCTCTGCGCCCCTCTTCCCGGCCCGCACCGCTTCCGGGGTAGAATGGATGCCGATGGATGGAAAAAAACAACACGCCCGGATCCTCGTAAAATGCCTCCTGGGTGCCGTTGCCGTGATGGACGTCCCAGTCCACAATCAACACCTTTCCGAGCCCGTATTTTTTCTGCAGAAAACGGGCGCCGACAGCCACGTTGTTGAACAGACAGAATCCCATGGCCTCGTCCCGAAGGGCGTGATGGCCCGGAGGCCGCAGCGCGCAGAAAGCATTCGCCGCCCCGCCGTCCATGACCGCACTGATCGCTTCCAGCACACCCCCCGCAGCCAGAAGGGCGACATCGTATGAGTCCGGACAGATATAGTTATCCGGCGAATGGATGAGGCGTTTTCCCTGGTTGCAGCTTTCACGGAGCTCTCTGACGTAACCTTCCGAGTGTATCTCGGTGATCCATTCCACCGGGGCGGGCGCCGGGGCAATTCTCACCACACCGTCCGGCGGCCCGCCGTCCAGCAGCCTTTCCTTTATGCTTTGGAGCCGGGCAGGGCATTCGGGATGATACCCCTCCGGACGATGGGCGAGGTAAAAATCGTCGTCGACCAAACCGGTACAGGTTTTATGGATCTTGTCTCTCCGCCCGCTCATTTTTGGTGACTCCGCACTCTGGCATACAGAATATGGGGCTTTCAGGGGCGGGGATGCCGCCATACGGCAAAGATGACGGAACGCCGATATCCCAAAGCAACGCGTTGATCCATTATAAAGGATCGGGATAAGAGCCTGCAATGTCTTTTCCGGGGCCGGAACCGGATTGGTTTGCAGTTGCTTTGGGGTGAATAAGGAAATATCCCTTCCCCGCTTCTCCGGATACAAGGATGGAGGGGTCCCGATACGCTTTCCCGGGGATGAAAATTCTTCCCCGGAGTGGCGCCACATCCAGACCATCTCCCCCCTGTCGGTTGACTGTTTGCCGTGAATCCGATATAATTTCCCAACTTTCCACGGTATCTGCGTGGGTTCTGTACGAGTTCCGGGGCTGGGATCCGATTCTTTTTCACGACGGAGCTTGAAAAAGAATGAATTTAATAGGCAACGGCATACGGCAAACGGTTTCATTTTTTCAGTATATTGGCAATGTCTTGCCGATGCCATACGAAGATCCTGTTCCACGCCCTTGAAACATTTATCAGGGAAATTTTTACTGAGAGAGGAATTGCAAATGGATAATCACGAAACTGTTCTCAAAAGCAGGCTTGACGATGCTAACTACCGCAGGTTGGCTGCTATCGAAAACCCTGAACTGCACGCATTCGCGGCAAAGTACATCGAACTGTGCAACCCCGAAAGCGTTTTTGTCATGACCGGTTCGCAGGAGGACATCGATTATATCAGGGAACTGTCCGTCCGCAACGGGGAAGAGAAGCAACTGGAAATGGAAGGGCATACGGTCCATTTCGACGGTTTTAACGACCAGGCGCGCGACAAGGAAAAGACAAAATATCTGCTCGACAGGGATGTTGATCTGGGCGAACGGCTCAACTCGATTGAGAAAGAAGAAGGGCTCGGAGAGGTGCGTTCGTTCCTGGAAAACAGCATGCAGGGCAAGCAGATGATTATGGGATTTTTCTGCCTCGGCCCGCAGGACTCCCCTTTTTCCATACCCGCCATGCAGCTCACCGACAGCGCGTACGTGGCACACAGTGAGAATATACTGTACCGGCAGGGATACGAACTGTTTTGCTCCATGCCGGAGAACGAGGATTTTTTCAAAGTCGTTCACAGCGCGGGCGAGCTGGAAGGCGGAGTCAGCAAGAACGTCGATAAGCGAAGGGTCTATATCGACCTGGACGATAACACCGTTTACAGCGCCAACACTCAGTATGCGGGCAACACCGTCGGGCTGAAAAAACTGAGCCTGAGGCTTGCCATCAGGAAGGCCGACCGGGAGGGCTGGCTTGCCGAACACATGCTATTGATGGGCGTCAACGGTCCCGGTGGGAGGACTTCATATTTTTGCGGTGCTTTCCCCAGCGCCTGCGGCAAGACCTCCACAGCCATGATCCCCGGCGAGACCATCGTGGGCGACGATATCGCGTACCTGCGTGCCATCGACGGCCAGTTGCGCGCCGCGAATGTCGAAGCCGGTATCTTCGGCATCATCCGGGATGTCAACCCGGACGATGACCCGATAATATGGAAGGCCCTCAATGAGCCCGGCGAGGTCATATTCTCGAATGTTCTGGTAAAAGACAACCGTCCTTACTGGCTCGGGATGGGGCGGGAAATCCCTGAAGAGGGGTACAATCACAGCGGCCACTGGAAGAAAGGCGCCGTGGATGAAAAGGGGAACGAGGTAACGCCCTCGCATAAGAATGCACGTTATACGGTCGCTCTGGAGCAACTGGAAAATTGTGACGAGAACCTCCATTCCCCGCAAGGCCTCCCGCTGAGCGGCCTCATATATGGGGGGCGCGACTCCGACACCAGCGTTCCGGTGGAGCAGGCATTCGACTGGGCGCATGGGATCATCACCAAAGGCGCCGCGCTGGAATCGGAAACCACTGCCGCCACACTCGGGCAGGAAGGTGTGCGCACGTTCCAGCCGATGTCGAACATCGATTTCGTGTCGCTTCCGCTGGGCAAATACGTCCTGAACAACATCAACATTGCCGGGAAGCTGGATTCCGAACCCCTTGTCTTCGGCACCAACTACTTCCTGAAAGATGAAAACGGGGACTACCTCAACGGGATGCATGACAAGCACGTATGGCTCAAATGGATGGAGCTCAGAGTCAATGGCGATGTGGACGCCATCGAACGCCCGACCGGTCTCATTCCGCAATACGAGGACCTGAAGGAGCTGTTTCAGGAGGTGCTCGGAAAAGATTATTCGCAGGAGGACTATCAGCGCCAGTTTGCACCGCGCATCGAGGAAAACCTGGCCAAAATCGACCGCATAGAGCAGATCTACAGGGAGAGTGTTGCGGATACGCCCCCGATCCTGTTCGAAGTGCTCGATCAACAGCGCAAGCGGCTTGAAGCCAGCAAGTAAATATGAGTTATAAAGAGACGATCAACCTTCCGAAGACGAAATTCAGCATGAAAGCGCGCCTGGCGGAGCTGGAACCGCGCATCCAGAAAAAATGGGATGAGATGCGCCTCTATGAAAAGCTGCGCCAAAGCCGGGCCGGACGGCCGAAATACGTCCTCCACGACGGCCCCCCCTACCCGACGGGCGACCTTCACCTGGGGACGGGGCTGAACAAGGTTCTGAAGGATTTCCTCGTCCGCTACCACTCCATGCACGGCCGGGACGCTCCGTTCGTGCCGGGCTGGGACTGTCACGGGCTCCCTATCGAGGTTAAAGTTCTCGAAGAGCTGGGCCGGCAGCGGGAATCCGCCGGCACATCCGGTATCCGCCGGAAATGCCGCCGGTACGCTGAAAAATACCTTGAATTGCAGAAACAACAGTTCAGGTCGCTCGGCGTCGCAGGTGACTGGAGCAACCCTTACCTCACACTCGATACCGGATACGAGGCGGGGACGCTCGAAGTCTTCGCCGAGCTGGTGGGGAACGGCTACGTTTACCGCGACCTCAAACCCGTGCACTGGTGCCATCATTGCCGGACCGTGCTGGCGGAGGCCGAGATCGAATACTCCGAAACAGCCGGCCCCTCGATCTTCGTCAACTTCCCCGCACTGCGGCACAGCCGCAACGGAAGCAGCGTGGATCCTTTCAAACTGTTCGACCTGAAGGACGATGACCGGGTCAACCTCCTGATATGGACGACCACACCCTGGACGCTGCCCGCCAACCTGGCCATCGCAGTCCATCCGCAGGCCGATTACGTTGCCGTGCGTTACCGGCACCCGGCAACCGGTGAGAACACCGTCAGCATCCTGTCGGCGCGGCTGGCGCCCCTGGTGCTGCCCGACTGCGGAGTCGATGATTACCAGCTGCTGGGAAAGGTGGAAGGAAACGATCTGATCGGTATGCAATACCTCCACCCGTTCATGGACAGGGAAAACCCCGTTCTCCCCGCCGGATACGTCACACTCTCCGACGGGACCGGGTGCGTGCATACAGCGCCGGGACACGGGCTGGAGGACTACGCCACCGGGCTGGAACACGGACTCGACATTTTGAGTCCCGTGGATGAAAAGGGCTTCTTCACCGGCGAAGCGGGGCCGTTCGCGGGACAGCATATCGACGAGGCCGGTCCGGAAATCGTCGACTGGCTCGTGCAGAAAGGCCACATGCTCCACAGCGAGCGGACCGTGCATTCCTACCCGCATTGCTGGCGATGCCACCGCCCAGTGATCTTCCGTGCCACAAACCAGTGGTTTTTGCGCATGGACCACGAAAACCTCCGGGACAGGACTCTGGATGCGGTTCAGGACGTGCAATGGGTCCCTGAGTGGGGCGAGAAGCGGATGCGGCAGATGCTTGATGAACGCCCGGACTGGTGCCTCTCACGCCAGAAGTCCTGGGGCGTGCCCATACCTGCTTTCTATTGCAACGGCTGCGGGGAGGTCCTGCTGACCAAAAAAACCGTTCTGCATGTGGCGGATGTTTTCGCCGCTAACGGCTCGGACTCCTGGTTCGAAGCGGATTCGGCCGAGCCGTTCCTGCCCGATGACACCGTTTGTCCCGGATGCGGCGCCCGCGACTGGAGCAGGGAGCAGGATATATTCGACGTCTGGTTCGAAAGCGGCTCGAGCCACCACAGCGTACTCCGGAAGAGAGAAGGCCTGCAATTCCCGGCCGATGTCTACCTGGAAGGAACCGACCAGTATCGCGGCTGGTTCCAGCTCTCGCTTTTGCCCTCGATGGCGGCATGGAACGAACCGCCCTACCGGACCGTCCTCACTCACGGCTTCGTTGTGGACGATAAGGGCAACAAAATGTCGAAATCGGCGGGCAACTTCATCGGCGTAAACGACGCGGTCAAAGAGTTCCATGCCGAAATACTCAGACTCTGGGCGCTCAGCGTGGATTACCGCAACAACATCAACGTCTCCGAGACGTATATCAAAGACAACATGGTGGACGCCTACCGGCGCATCAGGAACACGTTCCGTTTCCTGCTGGGCAATCTGGCGGATTTCGATCCGGATGCCCACGCACTGCCTCACGAAGAGCTGGAAGAATTCGATCGGTGGGCGCTGGATCAGACAGCCAGGCTGGTGGAAGGCCTGGAGGATGCCTGGGATAACTACGATCTTCACAAGGTTTACGGGCTCCTCCACAACTTCTGTGCCGTCCAGATGAGCTCCGTCTATTTTGATGCGCTCAAGGATCGGCTTTACTGCTCGGCGCCCGGCTGGCGGGCACGAAGGAGCGCCCAGACAGCGCTGCATAACATCCTGCTGGTGCTGGTGAAGGCCTGCGCGCCGGTACTCGTGCATACTGCCGAAGAGGTCTGGTCGCACGTGCGGCACCGGGACGAGGAGGCCGAAAGCATCCACCTCTGCCACTGGCCGCAGACGCCCCGGCAGTGGCTGGATGAACAGCTCAATGATCAATGGACGCGCATACTCGCGGTCAGGAGCGAACTGGCGCGCTGCGTCGAGAAACTGAGGGAAGAGAAAGAGGTTTCCAATAACATGGACGTTGTGGCCGTGCTGTGGGCGCAGGACCGGGAGCTGCACGATCTGCTGAGCTCGCACAAAGACACCCTTATGGAATTGCTCATGGTCAGTGAGCTGAAAGTGCCGGAGGAACAACCGCACCTGAACATAATGACCGGCAAGTACGGGGTACGCTGGGGTGAGAAGGAACGCTCGCTGTATATCTCGGTCGATCGCTCGGAGCATCCAAAATGCGCCCGATGCTGGAACCTCCGGCCGACGGTCGGCGCCAGCGAGAACCATCCCGACCTGTGCAGGCGCTGCTGCGAGGCCGTATCGGAACCGGCCCACACCTGAATATCCTCTCGGAGACCGGCATAAAACACCCATGCTTGCTAAAAGAATCATCCCCTGTCTGGACGTCAAAGACGGTCGGGTGGTCAAAGGGATATCTTTTGACAATCTGACCGATACGGGCGACCCGGTCCGGTGCGCCGCCGAATACAGCCGGCAGGGCGCCGACGAACTGGTCTTTCTCGATATAACCGCCACGATCGAGGCGCGAAAAACCATGAAGGACCTGGTCCGGCGCGTGGCCGGCAGGATATCCATCCCCTTTACGGTCGGCGGCGGCATATCCACACTGCAACATATCCACCGCCTGCTCAACGCCGGAGCCGACAAGGTTTCGATCAATACCGCCGCGGTGCGGGACCGGGAGCTGCTCAGGAAAGCTTCGGAGACCTACGGGGCCCAGTGTATAGTGGTGGCGATCGACGCCAAACGCGAAGGGGAACGCTGGCGGGTATATGTCGATTCGGGGAAAACCCCCACCTCCCTGGACGTGCTGCAGTGGGCCGAAGAGGTGGAGAAATCCGGAGCTGGAGAAATCCTGCTCACTTCAATCGATTCCGACGGACAAAAGTCAGGGTACGATAACATCCTGACCAGAGCAGTGGCGGAGAGAATCGATATCCCCGTCATAGCGTCCGGCGGTGCGGGAAACCCCGAAGACATACTGCGGGTGCTCACCGAAGGACAAGCCGACGCAGCACTTGCCGCGTCGATTTTCCACTATGGAACATACCCGATACCAGCGGTGAAGGAATACCTCAGCGAGCATGGGGTTACGGTAAGAATGGACTTTTAAACGACTTTCCATCATGTTTCGACCTGCCCGGATAGAGAGAACCAGCACATGACTGCAGCAGCGCTGTCCGTCTCAGCGATTATAGCAGCTATAGCCATCGGATATTTCTGGCGTGTTAACATCGGTATGGTGAGCATAGCGTTTGCCTTTTTCATTGGCCATTTCCTCGTGGGGATGCCCCCGCAGGAAATCGTGACGGGATGGCCTCTGAACCTTTTCTTCATGCTGCTTGCCATGACGTTCCTTTTCGGGATCGCCAGGGTTAACGGAACGCTGGGACTCATAGCCCGAAAAGTCGTCCGGGCCACAGGCGGCAGGAGAAAGCTCATCCCTCCCGCTTTCTTCGTGATGTCGGGGGTGCTTGCCGCACTGGGGGCGGGCAACATTGCAATCTGCGCCCTGGTGCTTCCCATAGCCATGACGCTTTCATCAAAGCAGCACATCTCTCCCCTGCTCATGGCAACGATGGTGATTGCCGGCGCGAACGCAGGCGGACTCTCACCGATCGCCCCGACCGGCATCATCGGGGTGACCCTTTCGGAGGAAATAGGACTGGAAAATATCGGTTTAAACATTTTCTACAAGCAGGTCATCGGGCAGGCTCTTCTGGCAACATTGATTTATTTTTTTCTGAAGGGCCATCGGCTTGAAAACTGCCCATCCGGCCCGGAGGAGGAAAGCGAACCTTTCACCCGCACCCATAAAATAACAGTGATGGTTTTCCTTCTTGTCGTAAGCGCCATCCTTTTTGGACGATGGGATATCGGCCTGACCGCTTTCAGCGGCGCGGTCATCCTTCTCCTCCTGAGAGCCTCCGACGAAAAATCCGCCCTGGATACAGTGCCCTGGTCCACCATCATTCTGGTGTGTGGCGTCGGGATGCTTGTGCGCGTTGCCGAAAGCGCAGGGGGCATTGAAATAATGGCGCATTTGCTCAATACTTTTATGAACGAAAAAACGGCGGGGCCCATAATGGCAGTGATCGGCGGCATCCTTTCCATCGTATCCAGCGCTTCCGGCGTTGTTATGCCGACCCTGATACCGGCGGTTCCGGAAATCGTCTCCGAAATCGGGGGGGATGCCACCCGGATCATCTCAGCGATCATACTGGGCGCCCATCTCGTCACAAACAGCCCTATATCCACTCTCGGCGCTCTGGCTGTTGCTTCGGCGGGCGAGGGGATCGACAGGGAAAGACTCTTTAAAAACCTTCTGCTCTTTGCGCTTGTGGGCCTGCTGTATGCGGCATTGATCGTATATGTCGGGATCGTTTAACCCTAACTAAGCCGGGTTGAAAGGGTGTCTGGGGCGGGCTCGGAGATAGCGAAAGCGCCTCAGAACCGCCATTCCGCACTGAGCAGGAAACCGGGGCCGCTATCGAGTCTGGAGCTGGCGATCCTCGATCCACGCCTGTCATAGACCCGCCACTGCCTGTCGAAATAATAAAGGCCCGACGCTGAAAGCTCGAGGTTCGGCAAAGGCCTGTACTCCACGCCAAGGCGTGGAACGATCGCCCTGTGCCTGAAATATCCCTTCTCCGAGACCGGGCTGTTGTCTTTCAACCGGTAGGTGCCCGAAGCCATCCCCCCTTCCGCAACCACTCTCCATTGTTCATCCACGCGGTACTTCAGATTGGTGGGAACCCCCAGAGACGCCGAAATTCCCGACTCATCTTCGTCATCATAGCGCAACCCTATAGCAGGTATTACTCCGAAGCGCAGGGGGTGATAGGCGGCCATAATCCCGGCTGACCCGGACCAGCTCTCGCCGAATCGCCTCAACACCGCAAGATTCGCCCCCGCACCGAACGAGCGCGACATCTGCCGCTCGGCTCCGATGTCGCCGCTGAGACCATAAATCAGCATCGTCTCGTCTCCCAATAACCGGACGCTCCGGAAGGAGATGGAGAGCGCATGAAGTTCATTCCATGGATCCCCGTTTCCCGGAAAGAAACCGATATTCTCCGCATCTTTCCAGTTATAGGTGGAAATCCGGTAGCGGAAGCTGACGCCCATGTACGATACGCTCAGGCCCTGGTAACCGACCGAAACCTCAACCGGGCTGTCTTTGAATTCCGCATACAGGCGCTTGCCGGCACGGAAATCGACGCGCGGTTGCAAAAGATCGGGGAGCGGTGATTGTGATGGTTCAGCCGCGGGGGCGAGAAGTGGGAAAGCCAGGAACAACAAGATCTGTAAGCGCCGATATAACATCAGATATTTCATACCTGCAAGCAAACCACCAACAGTTAACGACTCCCCTGGGTGCATCCCCCGGGCGCCGCGTCTCATCCGAACGTGTTGAAGATCTTATAATGCTCCTGCTCGATGCCGGCGATGGCGGAGAAGACCTCTTTGAGGCGTGGTTCCGGCGCCTCCGAAGCAAAGCGCATATACAGCTTCACGGCCCGGTCCTCGCGATCGTGGGACTGCTGCATGTTGGCGGCATCGTCATCAGAACATTCTTCAGGTTCGATCTCCGGCTCCTCGACACCGAGATGCTCGGCAAGCAGTTCCAGATGTTCGGCTTCGTGCTTGGCGATACGCTTGAACACAGCCCGGACAACCTCGTTGCCGGCGCACCCGGCGGCGCACTGGTAAAACGCGACATTGCTGGCCTCTATTTTCATCGCCTGCCGGACGAAATCTTTGGAGCTGTCGCACATTTCCATTCCTTCATAATCCACGTATTCCGCGGCCTCGGCAACAAACCGGCCTGCCACCCCGCAGAAAGGACACCTGTCGGGCGTCTCCCGACCGATATACGTCTCCCCACAGATCAAACATCTCAAAGGTCTCATAACACTCTCTCCCATTCAGATAGATATTGGAATTGAACTCTACAGCATAACCGGTGAACAACCCGGAGTCAAACGTAAAACCAAATCTTCCACCGCCGATGCACCACCGCTCTTGCTTTTTTGATCCTTTTCCGTTAAACTGCACCGATAAGATCGGACCGGCGTTCAAAGGACCCGGACGCGAACATGGAGCTGAAGCGGCATTGCAAGAAGCTCAAAAAGCAGGGCTTTGGACAATAACCTTTATGAGAGGGGGTATAGCTCATGTTTATTATCAAATTAATCCGGAAAGCAGGCAAGTTTGTCCGTGGAGGGGCTTCTCCCGCCCAGATCGCCATGGGCGCTGTACTGGGCGTTCTAATCGGTTTCCTCCCCGGATTGACCCTGACGCTTCTTTTGGCCATTGCAGCCCTTGTGGTCCTGAACGCACATCTTGGAACTGCTTTGATCGGGATAGGGCTCGGTAAAGTTTGTGCGTTGCTGCTTGCGCCCGTCAGTTTCAGGATCGGGTATTTCATCATCCATGGCATGGGTCTCGAACGTTTTTTTGCCCGGGTGGTCAACGCGCCCGTGCTTGCACTGGCCGGATTTGAACGCTATAGCCTGACCGGGGCATTCCCGCTTATCGCACTGGTGGGGGGACTGTACGCCTATTTTATGATAAAAGGCATCGGCCGCATCAGGACGGTTTTCTTCGGAGAGGGCAAAACCGGAGCTTTCGTTGGAAAGATAGCCGCCAAAAAGCCGGTTGCGGTGCTGGTGCGGATATTTTTTGGCAAGAAAAAAGATCTGGAGGCGAAAAAACCCCTGCTGCGCAAGAGCGGAGTGGTGGCGCTCTGCATCGTCGCCCTCACGGCCGGGGTGCTCGATCTCTTCGCACTGAACGCGGCCTTCCGATGGGGAGCCGTCTACGCCCTTGAGCGATTGAACGGCGCCGAAGTCAATCTCCAACGCACAGGGTTTTCGTTACTCCGTGGTCGATGTGAACTTGTGGGACTGGAGATGACGGACCCTGAACAACCGCTGTATAACCGTTTTCAGACGGGAAGGGCGACGGCCGACCTGAGTATAAGGGACCTGCTGGCCCGGCGGTTGGTGATCAGAGAGCTGCACCTCAGCGATCTCCACACCAACGTGGAACGGGCAGAAGCAGGGGAAATCTATGAAAAAGAACCGCCCCCCCCTGAACCCGAGCCCGACCCGGACGAACCCCGCATCTTTGACTACTTCCAGAACACCGAAAACATCGAGAAAGTAACACGATGGACTTTCGAAGCACTGGAAAGACAACGTGAGCGCAACCGCCGGCAAGAAGAGACCATGGAAGAACCACGCCGGTTCATCTTCGATACTGCAGAGAACATAGGTTATCGCAACACTTCCGCGGATATGCTTTTGCGCGAGTATCCGGCCCTGAGTATCCAGGCCATGGAGATCGGAAACCTGAACGTTTTCGAGCCGCTCAAAGGGTACACGGTTGCTGTTACCAACCTGTCTTCCAACCCCCTGCTCTCGGGAAACCCCACTGAAATATCTCTCCTGCCGGGCAACCCGGAACAAGACGACTCGGTCCGGGCCTCGCTGAACCTGCATAAAATGGACACACCGCACGAAGTGCGCGCCAATATCACCGGGATACCCGTTGGAAGCCGCAACGGCATCCGGATGTCGGACGCCATGGAACTCGATGTCTCAAGCGCATCGGCAGGGGTCAGTGCGGAAGGCGATTTCCTCGCGGATCATCTCGATATTGCCTTCACCATTTCCATCTCCGAAATGGACATCGCGACGGAAGAAGGAAAGGGGCTGTTCGGCCTGGATGCCGACACGTCGGAACTGGCCCTTTCATTGCTGGATCATATGAAAATTTACGGCGCCCTTTATGGCCAATTACGCTCACCGCGGGTCTCCATAGACTCCCCACGGACGCGCGCCGGGTTGAGAGAAAACCTGCGCGATATCGATGTCTCAGAGGGTCTCAGGACCCTGCTCGACAGAAAAGCCGGTGAGATCGATATCGATCCGGACGGCCTTCGGGACCTGTTGGACAGGAACGGGGAAGAGGAGGACGAGGACGGAATTCTTGACATGTTCAGACGGAGATGAATGTCAGAATCCCACGGAAAGGCCCGCATAGTATCGGAAATCCCAATTCCGTGCCTCCGGGCCGGCGGAGGACTCGTAGTCATGCTCCACACCGGCGATCAGGCTCATTCCACGGGCATGGTCGATCTCCACATTGATCTCCGCCTTGGACACAACCCGGAACTCCGAGAGATCCAGCAGGTCGGGATAAATATATGACGATGCGAAAAGCTCCTGGGTCTCCGTTATATCCCAGACCATCTCGGCACCCAGAAGACCTTCCGGGCGCAGATCGTCGGTCCGTTCCCATTGCTTGGATGCACCAACGCCGGCGCGCCCGAGCAATTCGAACGTTTCGGTTTTTCTGAGCTCATCACCCACACCCCAATGGGAACTGACCCGATGGCGCCATGACCGGAAATCATCGAAATCGTAACGCCCCTCGCCGAATACAAACCATGTTGCATCCGGTATGAGCCAGTCCCGGCGCGCCCCGGAAGTGAAGGCGCTCTGTATGACGTCGCTGCCGACCGTGCCGAAATTGTAGCGCGCATCAATCAGTGTGCGGTGCGCCGCCACCTCCCGGCGCGCACGCCAGGCGGCGCGCGCATCGAAACTTCTTGTGTTCCCTGAGGAACCGCTGACATTGATACTGAAACGCTGTCTCCATGGCGCATCCGCTCCGTTGTCTTCGTTGTCCCCGGCATAAGCCGCACCACCGCTGAGTAGCAGCAACATACCAAACGCAACGGCAAATATGATGATCTTCACAGGTCTGATCTCCCCATTAATGAAAAGAGAATGGCAACAAGGCCGAACCGTGTCACGCGGTCCCCGCAGGGGCGCCACAATATACGGACAGTTTCTCAAAAAAAACCTGCCCTGTCAAATACAGACTGCACAAATGGCTGTGTCTGAAGAGGATGCGATCCGTCGACGCCTTCGGCCCTCCCCTGTTCTCGGCTTCAGAACGGGAACCCGAGCGAGACGTGGAATGTGCCGGAGGGGTCCCCGGACCTCGGGGACGGATTGTGCCCGTATTCCGCCCGCAGGGGCCCCATGAACGTGCTGTACCGCACGCCGCCTCCGACCGAGTAGAGCGTCTCATCGTAAGGGTAGCTGCTGAGTCTTCCGGCCATTGCCAGGCCGTCGGTGAACATCACCAACGACCATGAAGGCGTTATAACCTGCTCGATTTCGATATTCAGGAGGGTATAAGTCTCGGCACCGATAAGTTTGCCATCTGCATCTTTGGGAGAAGCTTCACCGGACATGTAACCGCGCACCGAGGTGTCGCCGCCGGGGAAAAAGCGTTTTCCGAAAGGGAGATGATTCTGCACTCTGCCCGGCGTATTTGTCAGGGCGTGTTTCAGACCCAGGCTGAAATACAACCCTCGCCCGACCCCTCTGTGCCACGACGCACCCAGTTCCAGTTGCTGGTAGTTGGCCTCACCCAGCAGGGCCTGCGAGGCCACTTCAAAAGTGCTGTTGAGTCTGTAGCCCGATCTCGGGAATAACGGGTTGTCGCGTTGGTCGTGGTCGATATCGAAAGCGACCGAACCGACAAGGGCGCGTTCCATGCCGTATTGTTCGGCAGCGTCGAACCTGCGTGATTCAAGCAACCGGTATCTGTAACGCAACGACAGGGAGCTGTCAATCGGTGGGAAATAGCTGAGGAGGCCGGCCGATCCGCCGTATTCACGGCGCAAAAAATCGATCTCCCGGCGCCTGAGCGCTGAAACGTTCAGGAAGGCGTCGATATCCCGCCTTAAGATCTCGGGCATAGTATAAGTGTAATCGACGCTGCTGGATTTGAAGGACTGAACGAGCTTCAGCCTCGAACGATGGGCCCGGCCGAAGACGTTGTATTGCGCCAGTTCAATTCCCCCGCGCAGCAGTTCGTAGCTGCCATAGCCCAGCATAAGACTCGCTTCGATCTCCTCGCCTTCCTCCAGCGTGAAGATCGCCCTGCGCCTGTCGGGGGCGACCTCTTCATAATCCAGCTCCACCGAATCGAAGACGCCCAGCCGCGCCAGGCGGTAGCGCGCATCTTCCATTGCCAGGCGATCCAACTCCTCCCCGACTTCGATCCTGACCCTGCGCTTCAGGACCGATTCCCGGGTTTTATCGGCGCCGTGGAAAACAACACCGTCAAGGTACACCTTTGGTCCTGTCCGGACCCGGAAGATCAGATCAACCAGGACCTCGCCGTCATCCCCATCCACCATTTCCGTTTCGGCCTTCACCGCCACCTCGGGATAGCCCCTGCGCAGGAATCTGTTGCGCAGTTCAACCGTGGCATCCTGGAGCCAGCGGCGGGTATATGGAACTGCGATATCATCGTGCAATTCACGATCCGCTTCTTCCCTGTCCGGGTAATAAATTTTTCTTTCCAGGCGCCTGATCCGGTGTTTTTGTCCTTCACCGACCTCGATACCGACGCGCACCGCCCCGGTTTCTCTGTCCATAGCAACCTCTTCGGCCGTAACCGTTGCGTTTTTATATCCTTTTTCAATCAAAACATCCCGCAGATTATTAATACTTTCGTCGAGTTTTCCGGGAGTGAACACCCTTGCACTTTTGAGCGGCACCAGGAAATCGGCGGGGACGAAATAGGACTCCGCCTCCCTTCTCCCCAGCAGCGTCAGCCCGGTAAAATCCACTTCTTCATAATAGAACAGCACTCCCGGCTCGAGGTTAAAACGAACGCTCTCCGCCTGCGTCGGGCGTGGGAGCATCACTTCGGCGCCGGTCCGCCACAGGAACTCCGCCTGCGAGCCGTCCGCGAGGCCGAGTTGCAACCTTATCGCCGGATCGAGGTAACCGTCCTGATTCATCATAGAAAACATAATGAAAGCGGCGTCCTCGATAAAAGCAGCATCATAATAATCTTTTTCCTCCCCGGTATCCAGCATCTCGATGGCGCTCCGGAGCCTCCTGTTTCCCCGCAGACCATACCCGCGCACCTGCAACACCGGCGCTCCGGAGAGCGTATTGTTGCCGCCATTTGCCGTCGCCGGCAACGTGGGCGCAAATGGAATCAAAGCGATGATCAAGATGGAGATGAACGGCAACTTCATCGGACGAAAAACCTCCATTTCAGCCCAAGGTTAAACTCATCGAAGCGGTCGTATTCGCCGATGACTCCCAATCTCGGCAGCAGCATAAATTCCACATGATATGTTTCCCGGCCTTCTGCGGAGACATCTTCGCCTGTCCTTATTTTCAGCCGGCGCGTCAGGTCCCCGTCGGAGCCCATGAGTGTGAAAAAATTCTGTGCGATGTAGAAAGCAAGTTTGGCCGCCTTCTGCTGTCCGGTAAAAGCGATCTCATCTCTCGGCAGCTCGCCCGCTGTGAGCATCAGGAGGATCGCCCGGGAACTGAGCGGAGGGTGTGAGCTGAACTCCAATACGGGATCGTAAGCGGTCCCGTGCAGATGCATTTCAATATCGTACCCGTAGGTCCGCGATGAGGCGGTAACCAAAAGCTGAGGTGTGAAAGGCGCATCTTCGGTGATGCTCAGCATCCCGTAATTGACATCCAGAGAAGAGAACGGAAAACGGACCATGCCAGATTCGATGTGCAGGTCACCGGTCAATAAGGGCTCAAGCAATGTTCCCCGCAAGCGCATATCGATCGAGAACGCCCCCCGGAAAGCGGGCGCCCTGGCCGAGAGGAACTCATCACCCTCAATACCGACATCGATCTCCCAGCCGGAGAACGGATGCTGCTCAACACTGAAAAACGGCGGCCGTCGCCGGGGTGATGCCGGCGATAACTGTGGGATTATTGCGCGCCAATCCGTCACAACCACACTTTCGCGCATCCTGATCAGTCCGCTGATGGAAGCCGTCTCCGGCGCCGAACCCCGAACATCCAGATCAAGGTCGGCCCTCAACACAAAGCCGGGTTGGCGCACCAGGGGTATGTTGGCCCCCCGCAGATTGAATCTGAAGCGGGTCGCCGTATCCGATCCCGTCCCAACCACTCCGTGCGCCCGCACCCGTTCACCCCCGAACTCACCGGACAGCTCTTCCACATTTATGGAACGGCCTTCGAAAGTCATACGCGCCAGCAGATTAGTGAAGGGTCCTGCGGGCAGCAAAGGGCGCGTGGAGGTTCCCTCAACCACAGCATAGCCTTCCGCAAACTCGCCTTCCTTCCACACGATATCGGCCGACAGCTTGCCGCCGGTACTGAACAGCTCGGGATACAATTGCACGAGAAAATCCAATCGCGCATCTTCGATCATCAAACGCGCGCGGGAATCCTGCCAATCCGGAAGCTCCCCGGATCTCAGCATCGACTCCCAGGCTTCTGCCCCAAACGGCAGAAACGCTTCGGCCCGGACCTTCTGCCCCTCAACCAAAAAATTCAACGCCTTAAGATCCGCGCCGCTTGCATCGATGACAAGCTCCAGATTGAGATCCTCAATATCGGGAAGCGGCGGCCCGGAATCAAAGGCATAACCAATCCCATCAATCCCCAGAGAAATAAAACACCGGGGATCATCAAACGTGCCCGACACGACGGCCTCGAACGCGGGTGAGTCGATACGAACGCCTGCAATTGCACCCAACTCCGTCCAGAACGAAGCCGCCGGGTCGCTGAATATCCTGACCTCCATACCGCTCTGCCGGTCGATCTCAAGCGGATCATGCCATTGCGACGGGTGCAGGCTCACCGGCAAAAAGCCTTCCCCGCTCAATAACCTGCCCTTTTCATCGCGCAACGTCAAAACGTCCATGCCGATCCCATCCTCCCGGCCGGTGAGGGCCGATTCCACAAACATCGCTTCCACCTCGCCGAAACGCACCATCACATCCGTGTTCAAATCAAAATTGAGCGGTCCGGATCCCTCCCAAAAACCATCGAAATGCAGCATGTTGACCGTTATGTCCGGCAATTCAGGTGAGATATATTTTTCAAAAAAACCGGGCCCGAAACCTTCAATGGCCACCGCAAATCGGCCGGATTCCGGTTCCAATACCGTATCGCCGACCGAAAGGTCGGCGGCGGGACCGGAAAGAATAACCGGGCTTGCCGATATCTTCCAATCCCCACCGGCCCCCTCCGGATCGTTTTGAGCCATCCCGAACCCGAAGCCAACCGAAGCCGGTTCCAAAAGTTCGAGGATCCGTTCCCGTCCATGCCGGAATGCAAGTTCCTGCAGGTCCAGCCCGACGACGACGCCGCCTCCCTCCACCGCCACTGCGAGCGACCCTGCGGACGATATCGCAGCCTTTTCTTCGTTCTCCCAAACCATCTCCCATTCCTCCAGCTGCAGCGCCCGTCCCCTGCATCTGAGCTGAACGTCGCCCGGTATCACACCTCCGGCATAGACCGAACCGGCGAGAAGCTCCGTTGCATGGTCTATGCCGCGCAACGGGCCAGAAAACTCCGTCGATACACTGACCCGGTCAAACCCAAGACTCTCCGGCAGATGCCTTGCGAACGTCCGGCGCATTATCTCCCCGTCGAGCTCCCCCCTCAGGATTTCTTCGTTCACCATGTCATAATCGAACCGCCCCCTGACAGCCGTCCCGCCGGCAAGGAGGGCTTCCAGGTTTTCGACCTCCAGCAGCATCGGGCTGAAACGGCCTTCCGTCTCGAGGTTTTCGATCGCATAGCCATACCCGTGGACACTGGACGCCGCGGCATCGAAAGTGATATCCGGCATGATAAATTCCCTCTGTGCGGGGCTGAAGATGTCTGCTGCAGACCAATCCAGTATGGCCTCCAGTGAGACACGCTCACCGCGCAGGCCGAAGGCACTCAGATCTTCCCCCGTTGTTCTGAGAGTGATTTCCGGAGTCCTGACATCTCCGGGCGCGATATCAAAGACAGTCCTCACGGTCCCGGATGCGGAGAAAAAGGGTTGCCGGCTCAGCTCAAGGACCGAATGGATCGCCACAGGTTCCTTATTCAACAGCTCTCCCCGGTATCCGAAGCACAGGGGTGCATCGAGGAAAGCTGTGAGCCACGGAGTGCGGACATGCAGTTTTTCGAGCGAGGCTTTTTCCAGGTCGCCGCGCACGTTTATGTCCGCTTCGAGCGGGGGCGGGAATGGGAATGGGGATGATTCATCGAAAAAGCCGTAGAGGCTGAGGGCTATCTCGTAGGATTCCCGCTCCCAGAGCGCATCAACCGAACCGCCCACCCGATCGTATCTGCCCGCAGTCAGTTCGCGCCCGGGCAACTCCAGCCTCTCGGCATTGATACCCGCCGTTTTCGGCAGTCGCCGGCGCGGCTCGAACCGGGAGAAAAAATCCA
Source organism: Candidatus Brocadiaceae bacterium (assembly GCA_003551565.1). Taxonomy (GTDB): domain Bacteria; phylum Planctomycetota; class Brocadiia; order SM23-32; family SM23-32; genus PUMZ01. The sequence continues at coordinate 18,468 of PUMZ01000093.1, forward strand.
TCCGCTCCCCATCCAGGCTGACATCGCCCTTGACCTCCAGCATGGCGTCTTCGCGGGTGATGGCCGAACTGAGCGCCACGTTATAGGGGCTGAGGAGCGAAGTCAGAGAGATGTCCGACGGATCGGTGAAATCGATGGACAACCCGAGCTGCACCGGCCGGCCGACAAGTTCCGCTTCAGCGAGGCCTTCCACAATTCCGTGCCGCAGCTGGATCCGCGGCACATCGGCATCGGCGCCGTTGAGGCGGATTTTTCCCCCGGAAAGGCTCCCCCGGGGCAGGGCGCGCGTGAGGGTCGGAAGATGCTTCTCCAGCTGCAGAAAAAACTCGTAAGGGGAAAAAGCGTCCGGATCGGCATCCGGCACATCTTCGGCACGGGTCCGGGACAGGCGCCAGTGGGTGACTGCAATGAAATCGGTATCCCCGGTGCGCCCGGTTATGATCCTGTAAAACCACACGAGCGGCTGAAAAGCTTCCGCTCTCGCGGCAGAAAGGTGAAAATCCTCGTGCTCGATGCGTACGCCATGCAGAACGAAACGTGAGTACCCCTCCCTTTCGTATTCGGCGTATTCAAGCCCGAAGCGTCCGGCCAGCGGGCGAATCACCCACGGCAGCCACACGGGCGCAGCGGCTACCAGGATGGCAAAGAGCAGAAGGAGACCTGCAAAAACGATGCATACCCTTCGCCGCAGACTTTTGATCACAGACGGGGTCAATGTGAAATTTTTTTGGTTTGGATGGTTTCCCACTTCAAGCGCGGCAAAGAACCGCTTAGCCCCTGCAACATGTCCGGGTAAGAACAATCAAGAATTATCGTTCTTTTCGAAGCGGAGGCCGAAAAACATTCATTGCACAGAACGACAACGACGGAAGACGAAAGACATGCGGCAAACGACTTCACCTTTCATGCATGATCAACATGTTAACGATGCGAGTAACGGATCCTGCTTTCCCGGATTGAACAGCCCGGCGTTTGCGCCGTAAAACAATCTTTTCCTTCACCCGGCGCCCGTTTCACTTCAGGCGCCATTCCCACGGGTTGCGATGGGACTATGGACAAAACAATTTCGGCACGTTTTTAATCCACCATTTTAATGGGGAAGGGCTCTGTCATGCTTCCCGTATAAAGCGTTCGATGCGGGAACGGAATCTCGATTCCCTCAGCATCCAGCCGCTCTTTGATAGCAGGGAGCAGCGTTTCGCGGAGCACCATAAAATCCGTTTTCACAAACCATACCCCGAAAAATATCTCAAGTCCGCTCTCCCCGAAACCCGAAAAAGCGATCAGCGGCTCCGGTTCATCCAGCACATACGTATTGCTGTCGGCCACGGCATGCAAAACTTCGATGGTTCGCTTAATATCCTCACGATACGCCACCGACAGATTAAGATCGAAACGGCGAATGGGAAAACGCGTGATATTGGTCAGTTCAGTTTTCACAAGGGTTTCATTCGGTATGCGCACGAAAGTATTGTCGAATTTCCGGAGTTTGACGGAAAGGAGGTCGATGGAAAGCACGGCGCCCGCCGTATCGCCGACTCTGATGATATCACCGATTTGAAAAGGTTTTTCCGAAATCAGGAATAACCCGCTGATCAGGTTCGACAGACTCGTTTGCGAGGCAAATCCCAGAGCCAGCCCGGCAATACCCGCGGCCCCCAACAGAGCGGCGAGGCTGAACCCCAGCTCCTGCAGGATCATAATGAAAAGGACCGAGATGCCGCCATAGAACACCAGTTTACTGGCAAGCATGGAGTTCTGAGCGGTGAAACGCTTTCTGACAGTGCGCGTGACCAGGATGGAGAACAGCTTCAGCAACGGCAATCCTATGATCAGTATGGCCAGAATGCGTATGCCCTTCGACATCATCTCGCTGGAAAGCCATTCAGGCAATATGAACACCTCCATTATCTCGTTTGAAGTCACACCCGCGGCGCCCTGCAACTTACCTGCGGGGGCATACCAGACTTTGTCAGCCGGACAGAGGCCGGAATGCGAGAAACCGTGCCGATCACTGGAACATCCGGACATCTGCAAAAAAAACGTATTTTTATTTCATCCCCGCCAGGAGACCGCTTCGCAACGCCTTAAGGCTTCCAAAGCTGCGTTGTATGAAATTTTCTTCCAGGGGAACGCGTTTTTCCGATATGAGTTCCGCCAGCTCCGTCTCCCCGAACCAGCTCTCATTGTATGAGGTATGGTATGCTCTGTTCTCGCCACGGAAAGTCATTTCCGGACGGCTTGTCCATAACCGGCCTTCATAATGGTAAATACTCAGGTGTTCCGTGCGTATACAGAGTCTCTCGAATTGACAGGGGTCGTGGGAAACATTTTTAATCATTATCGGGCAAACAGCCCTGTACGGCATGGGTTCGGCTCCCTCCAGCGAGCGTCTGGCCGAGCTCTGCATGGCGTAACACAGCTCGCCTTTTGTCGTATCCGGGCCGAACCAGGTGTTTGAAAGGCTTCTGGTGGGGAACACACAAAAAGGCTTCTGAACGGTTTCATCAGCAGGCATCACGGCGATCCAAAATGGAATCCTGGCATAGAAAACCCCTTCCGAATTCTCACGAAAACTCAGTTCCGCTTCAGGCCGCACCACCACCGGCCTGTCCGGCATCAGCGGCTTGAGCCGCAATGGCTCCGCCATGTCCCTGACGGCCCATCGGCACCAGTTGACCTCCTCCGGTGCGTCCTCCTCAACAGCACATACGACTCCCGGGGGCTCACCGGCATCCTCTTCGTGGCTCATGCAAATTTCAACAGGGGTACGCCTTATCCACAGGCGAAGCGGACCAATGCGCCAGTGAAGCGTCCGCCCCTCCCGCAGTTCAAACGGCTCCCAAAATTCCTCCATCTCCAGGGCCTCCTTGATGGCGGCATATCAAAAGTAAAAGCTCTGTTCCCCCATACCCCATAGTATACCGCACCGGACGGCAAAAGCAAAGAATACGATTGCCGGCGCTGAAAAGCGTGCGCGGGGGTTCACCCGGAGGCCGACAACGCCTTATGTCCCTTGAAATCAGATCACTTCCGGGAGCGGTTCACGGAACCCTGCAAAAGGCCTGTTCAAACCGGTTCGCACATCCATGCCGGCTCTTCGAGGGCCTGACGGAACGTATTGAAAAAAGCGGCGGCGGAGGCGCCGTCGGTCAGCCTGTGGTCGGCGCTGAGTGAAACCGTCATCATGGGCTCTATGCGCATGGCGCCCTCCTCCACAACGATCTCCTCCTTGATACTCCCGATGCCGAGAATACAGCTCTCGGGCGGATTGATTATGGGCAGGAAACTGTCGATGCCATACGTCCCGAGGTTGCTGATGGTGACCGATCCGCCCTCATACTGCTCCGGTATCAGGTTTCCTTCACGTGCTGCAGCTGCGAGCGAGGCCAGGTCCCGGGAAAGCTGAGGCAACGCTTTTGAGTCGGCATCCTTTATCACCGGAACGAAAAGTCCGTCCTCCACGGCCACAGCAACACCGATATTCACATGGGGGTTCATCACGATGGCATCGCCTTCGAAGCGCGCATTCATACGGGGATGCTTCTTCAGCGCTTCCGCCGTCGCTTTTACAAGCATATCGGTCACTGTTATGTGGACGCCTTCGTCGCTGTTCAGGCGCCTGCGGCGTTCCATGGCCTCGCGCATATTGATCTGCCCGACCAGGTAGAAATGCGGCACGGATTGCTTGGACTCCGCCATACGTTTGGCGATCGTACGGCGCATTGCGTTGAGCGGGACGGTGCCGCCTCCAACGGCGGTCTGCTGTTTCTCTGCGGCCTCCAGCACATCTTCTTTTGTTATCCGGCCCCCGTCCGGACGCCGGACGACCAGCAGGTCGACCCCCTCGCAACAGGCCGTTTCACGGGCGGCCGGGGTGAACTTGACTTTTTCGAGTTCAGCAAGGTAGCTCCGGATATCCCGTTCCACAATCCGGCCGCCGGGGCCCGTCCCTTTTCCGCGCAGTGCCTGGACGGAGACAGAGTTCTCACCGGCTATTTTGCGTGCGCGGGGCGATATGAAAACACGGCCCGTTTCTTCCGAACTCTGCCTTCCTTCCGGGGGAGGAGCCGGTTCGGGCGACGGTGCAGCACTGTCCCGGGCCCGCGCATCGCTTTCTCCGGTTGCGGACTTTTCAGCAACGGATCCGGCGCTGTCGTCCCTGAGTTCATCGATATCCTCGGGCAACTCATCCTCCGGATCCCCCACCAGGGCCACGAGCTGGTTGACCGGCACCGTTTCCCCCGCCGCAACCAGTATCTTCTTTATGACGCCTTCGGCGAATGACTCCACCTCAAGTGTCGCCTTATCGGTGGTCAGGTCGAAGAGCACTTCGCCTTTTTTAACGTCATCGCCTTCATTTTTATGCCATTTTTCAATGGTCCCCTCCTCCATGGTCTGTCCGAGTTGGGGAAGAATGATTTTTTGAATCATGCCGATCTCCGAAATTTATCGCTGTTTAAGCTTTTCTCTTCGATTCGAGGTATCTTCCATGCCGACCCCGGAGAGACCGTTTGAGGAAGTTCACAAGGTAAAGGGTTTCCTGCGATACCGCCATATTGCTGTTGAGTTCCTCAAAGATCTCTTTGCGGTTGAGTTTCTTTGTCCTGTAAATACGCCGGTAAGCTTCATCCAGTTTTTTAACGTCCTCCTGTCCGTATCCGGCCCGCAGCAACCCGACTTCGTTGATCCTCCGCACTTTTGACGGGTTTCCCTCCACGATCATAAAAGGCGGCACATCCTGAATAATTCTGCTCAGACCTCCGACAAATGCAAGCTTGCCGACGGTGACAAACGGATTTATGGCCGTCCCCCCCATCAGCTTGCATCCGCTTTCCAATCGGCAATGGCCGCCGATGAGAACCGAATTCACCAGGATCACATCATCTTCCACCACGCAATCGTGGCCGATATGGCTTGCAATCATGAAGACGTTCCTGCTGCCTATACTCGTATGACCAAGCCCGGTCGGTGTGCCGCGGTTGATGGTGACATGTTCGCGAAAGACGTTATCGTCACCGATAAAAAGCGGGGTATCTTCCCCGTGATATTTCAGATCCTGTGCCGCGGTGCCTACCACGCAATGGGGATAAAAGATATTATTATCACCGATTTCGGTGCGCCCTGCAATATAACATCCGTGCCCCACCTTGCAGTTGCGTCCCATTTTAACACCTGGGCCGATATATGCAAACTGTTCCATTTCCAGATTTTCGCCCGGTTCCGCATCCGGGTCCAGGATCGCCGTCGGGTGTATATTCATCACAAGACCTCGCGATCCACGAGCATAAACTTCATCTCCGCCTCACATGCAATCTGCCCTTCAACCCTCCCCTGAGCCTTCACGAGGGCGCTGCGCGAACGCACGCGGATCACTTCGGCCTCGAGCACCATCTGGTCGCCGGGTTGGACGGGCCGGCGCAACTTAACGCCGTCCATTGCAACCATCAGGGCAACCTTGCCGGCATGTTCCAGTTTTTTCAAAAGCAGCACCCCGGCGACCTGGGCCAGCGATTCGAGCTGAAGGACTCCCGGCATGACAGGATAATCGGGATAATGCCCCTGGAAAAAATGCTCGTTGATCGACACATTCTTAACGCCTCTCACCCTGTTTTCGTCTTTCATGCCGACGATCCTGTCCACCATCAAAAAAGGGTATCTATGCGGCAGAATTTTCCGTATCTCCCGTATATCAAGATACTTTTCAGGCTCTTTTTCCTGCTCGATAATTCGCCTGATACGGGCGGCAAAAACCGCATTCAGCCTGTGACCGCTACGCACTGCAGTGATATTTCCCCGGATATCGACGCCGGTCAGGGCAAGGTCGCCCAGCAAGTCCGCAAGCTTATGCCTGGCGCATTCGTTTGAGAACCTCGGAGTAACCTCTTCCTTGCTCAGGGGATTCCTGAAAGAACCGTCGTTGAACAACACCAGAGCGTTGGTATCGGTCACTCCGGAACCCAACCCGCGTTTTTCAAACTCCCCGTAGGCGTCCTCCAGCGCCCAGGTGCGCGCCGGGGCAAGTTCATTGATAAAAGTCTCCGCATTGATCCGGAACGTGGCCACCTGGGCCCCGATGCCCTCCTTATGGTTGAAATCAAGCACATAATTCAACACCAGGCCCTTTTCCTCGGAGCCGTCCTCCTCCCCGGGCGTCCCGACAATACTTGCATTGCCCTCAGATACCGCGACAGGTTTATTGAGGCAAAAGACCTTCTTCTCCACGCCTTGTTCCACAAACCCTGCTTCCATGAACAGTTCGGCATATTCATGCGCACATCCGCCGGCCGCGGGCATCTCATCGCAGTCCACCTCGATCAGGAGGTTGTCCACTTCAAGCGCCATGCATGAACTCAGCACATGCTCGACGCTCCGCACCTCCACATCGTTATGCCGCAACACCGTGCAGTTGAATCCCTCGCCGACGAAAGCGGTTTCGGCGGGAATCACCGGAGAATCAGGAAGGTCGATGCGGCTGAAAAGGATGCCGGTTGAAGGCTCGGCGGGATGGATCCTGACGGTGCACTCTTTCCCGGAGAACAGTCCCGTACCGGTCAGCTCAACTGGCCCGGCGATAGTATGTTCCTGCCTGGGCATCATTATGGCTCCGACTCTTCGGAAAAAAGTTCGTTAAACGCGCGGATGATATCCGCTGATATATCCAGATCCGGAGCAGCAAACAACACAGCGGCGGACTCAAATATCTCCAGTTCCTCTATCTCCGAGACGGATAAATCCACATGCTGTCTTTTCAGTACGATATCAATCTCATTCTCTTCGGCATAGGCGGCGATCACCCCGTCCAGGGCCTTGTAAAACTTCCGGAAACCTTCCATCCCGTGCAACCGGTATTGCCTGGAAAGCTCCTCTTCCCTCTGCCGGAATTCCCCGACAAGGGCCTGAATTTCACGTCCTTTTTCACCGGCCCTCTCGCTGCCGGGCGTCAGGCTCTCGTATTCCATCTCCAAAACGGTCATCCGGTTCTGATATCCCCGCAAAATCTCCTCGGCCTCCTCCCGCATCGTCTGGTGCTCCCGCTGGAACCGCGCCCACTCACTGCTGTTTCTCATGACTTCTCTGACATCGACCACTGCGATGTTGAGCGCAAAACGATCCGCCTCCCCCGCATCGCCGTCTGCAAGTACAACCCCTGTGCGGAACGGAAACGTAAAAAGGGCAAAAACAATCAACGCTGTTGCCGTTGTTTTTATTATCATTTTCATAGCTCCCGTGCAACTTGCACTGTCCGGTTTTTCAAAAAGCATGCCCCAGTCCCAGATGGAAATGGAGGTTTCTGGTGACATCATGCTCCTCCCTCTCAAAGGGGACGGCAAGATCCAGCGTTACCGGTATGCCGCCCATAGCCGGGATAAACCACCTGATACCGGCCCCGCTGGAGACCCTGAGTTTGTCCCATCCGCTGAAAACATCACGCGCCCGCTCCTCCACATAGCCGGCATCGGCAAAAAACGCCAGCCGAAAATGGTCGGTGAACAGCGGAATGGTATACTCGGCGGTCCCGGTCAGCCTGGACTTTCCCCCCACCTGTTCCTGATCTTCGGGCTCAACAGGAGCGATGCCCCACCACTCGAACCCCCGCACCGACCCCATTCCACCGCCGTAGAAACGTTCGAACACGGGAATCCTGCGTCCCCCCCCATAAGCGTCCATAACTCCGGCCGCGCCCCGGAGCATCAACACCTGCTTCCGTTCATTCCTCTGCACATACGTGGTCCAGTAATGCTCGAACTCACCGGTCAGTTCGGCCTTACGGATATCAAGAACTGCAAATTCAGCGCCGATACGGCCCACATAGCCGCTTGTGGGAAACATCCTGCTGTCGCGCGTATCGCGCCGTAAAGAGAGGCCGAGGTAGGGCTTCAAATACGTGCCGTCGTCCCGAGATATTTCGCGGGGTGCATCATCGGCCATCCGGCTCACATGAATGTGTTCGAGCCCGAGTTCGACCTGCTGGTGAACATGCTCACCCAGACGGCGGCCAAATGAGACGGCGCCGCCGGCCCGGATAAGATCAAAAAACTCCCACCTGTTCAGCGTGGAATAAGCCCGGGCCCCGAAGCTGTAATCCGTATGCCTGATCCGCGGCTCCCTGAAGGAGATCTGAAAATCACTCCGCTCCGACCCGACATTCAGCATGAACGAGAGTTCCTGCCCGCCGCCCCTGAACGGGGACCTCTCACGGAAATCGCTCCAGCTCCGGGGCCAGTTCGTTATGTCAAAATTCTTTTCTGTCAACGATATGTTGCCCGTGACCCCCGCCTCGGAGCTGACCCCCGCGCCGAACATCAGGTTGCCGGTAGGTCCTTCCCTGACACTGACCACCACATCCCTGAACCGGCCGCGGCCGGGCGCCAGTGAGATGTCCACCGCGCCGGGACGGGTGAGGTCGAAATAGCCGGTATCCAGGAGCGCCCTTTCGCTGGCCTCGAAGGCGCCCCGATCGACCCGGTCACCCGGTTCAAACCGGAGATGGCGCAGAACGACAAGCTCATCGGTCCTGGTCAGGCCCTCCACCCTTATTCTTCGCACATAGACCGGTTCGGTCTCCGTTATCTTGATCAGCACCTCCACAAGACCTTCCTCGGTATGCAATACGGGATCGACCGAAAGATTGCGCATCGTCGCACTCACATCAACGAGGCCCTGAGTCGCATAAAGGCGCGCGATGTTGCGCTGGACGCTCTCCAAAATATCTTCAGTATAGACGTCTCCGGGCGAGATATCGGCCTCTCGAATGATCTCCTCATCACGGAAAAGTTTATTCCCATCCACCTTGATCTCCGATATCCTGTAACGCGCCCCCTCGTAGATGACCACATTCAGTTCATAACCATCAAAGCCCCGGGTATATGTCCGGTAGCCGGCGACTTTCGCATCAAGATACCCGGCATTGTAATACCTCTCCTCGATCTTTCGCATGTCTTCCTGGAAAACGTCATGCTCGAACCTGCCCTTCCTGATAAATGGAATCCGCAGATAAACATGGGTATCCATAATCCGCCTCAGACGATTTTCAGAAAACGCCGTGTTTCCCCTGAACCTTATGCGTCTGACCCGCAACCGCTTTCCCTCGGTAATATCAAACACCAGGGTGAAGGAGCCGTCCTCGTGGAACCGGCCGGTTTCCTCAATGGAAGCGAGTTCATACCCCTCCTCATGATAGTGCCTCAGGAGCTGGTCTTTTGCATTCCGTATCATATCATACTCCAACACCCTGCCCTGTTCCAGAGGAAGGCGCCGCAACAACTCCCTGTCACTGATCGCCCGGTTCCCACGCAGTTGAACCGCTCCGAGCTCTATCCTCTCATCCAGCAAAACATCAACCTCGATGCCGTCTCTGCGGGGAGAGATATTATAAGAAAGCTCGCCGAATCCGCCCCACTCGTTTGCACGCCTGACCCTCTCCTCCAGCCCCGGCAGAGAAACCTCATCTCCCGGGGTGAGTTCGAGACGGGCCGTTACGGCCGAATCGGGCACTATGGCATTGCCATGCACTGTCACCTCCTGCAGCACATGCATCTCCACCTCGGTCCCGGCGCCGGGACGGAGTGTAAAAACACAGAACAGAAGAATTATCATGACGGAAATTATGCAGGCCGAAGGCAGATGAAATCTGAATTTGTTCCGAGGCAATATGATCATATCCTATTAACTGGCCTCATGCATTATAGTTCAAATCGCGAGCAGATGGGAAAAGGACCGCAGTTCAGGACCGGTCAGCAGATGCTTCGAAACGTAAAAAGCGCCGCCAGAAATTCAGATGACATACTCCGACGGGGCCGTTTCGCTGTTTGGCCACGATCATTTCGGCTTTTGAGGCAGGTATACCGTCGTGATCATCCGCCCCGCCCTGATCCGTATATCCATCTCTTTCGTATCCGCCTCCTTCCTCTTCCTGTGGCGGGCGGTGGAGCAACATTATGATATCGGCATCCTGTTCGATTGCACCGCTCTCCCTCAGATCGCTCATGCGCGGCCTGCGTTCCTCCTTTTCCACGGAACGATTGAGCTGTGCCACAGAGAGCACCGGCACATTCAATTCTCTGGCAAGAGCTTTGAGACCGGCGCTTATCTCCGCCACTTCCACCGCCCTGTTGTCCTTGGACCTGGGCGGCCGAAGAAGCTGGAGGTAATCGACCACGATCAGTTCGATCCCGTTCTGCTGATGCATCCTTCGCGCGCGCGCCCTGAGATCCCCTATCCGCAAGGAGGGGCTGTCGTCGATATACAGCGGCAATCCAGCAAGATCATCTATTGACTGCTCCAGTGCTTCCCACTGTGCATCGTTGAGTGTGCCCCGCCGGAAGTCCAAAGTATCCACCCGATGATGATGCCCACGCGCGCGGTTGATATGGATGCAAAGAAGATTGCTCACGATCTGTTCCGCGCTCATTTCAAGGGAATAAAAGACCGCCGGACGACGCTCGACATGGCAAATATGCTGCAGCATGTTCAGTGCAAACGTCGTCTTGCCCACGCTGGGACGGGCGGCGATAACCCCGAACTCGCCCGGTTGCAAGCCGTTGGTCAGCTTGTTCATATCAGTAAAACCATACGATATGCCGGTCAGCTGCCCCGGATTCTGATGCAGGGTATCGAGTCGCTCAAGCACGCCTTGCAAAACAACATCCATGCCCCTGACTCTGCTGCTTTCCTTCATATGCCGCACGCCGAGCACTTCCGTTTCGGCCTCATCAAGCAGGTCATCCACGTCGTGCCCGTCCTGTTGGGCCAGATTTTGTATCTTGATACTGGCCCGACCAAGATGGCGTCTGAGTGAATGCTCGCGAACAATATTTATGTAATACTCGACATTCGCACTGGTCGGCACGGCATCCACCAGTTCACGAAGGTACCCGGCCCCGCCGATCTTTTCCAAAGCCCCTCTCTTCTTCAGCTCGTCCCTTAACAGGATAATATCCACCGCACTGTGCGCATCGGATACATGGAGTAAGGCGCTGAAGATCTGCTGATGAGCGAGCTTATAAAACGATTCTTCTTCCAGCTTCTCTCTGCCGAGATACACCGCATCCGGTGAGAGTATCATCGAACCGAGCACCCCCATCTCGGCCTGAATATCATGGGGTAAAGCTCTCGGAACGGTGCTCTCCTCGACCATAATTTAATCTCCGCCTGTACCAGGCACCTTACGCCTCGCGGTGAGGCTCATCGGCGGCAAGTTGCCGACGAGTGAGGAAGTTGCATTTTATGCTAAGATTCTATTTTTTTCAAGACGGAGCTTGAAAGAGAATGAACAACAGCGGCAAGGGCATACCGCAACGCAAACGACTTCACTTTTTCAGCACATCGAAACCGTGTTGTCGATGTGGAAAACTCAATCTCCTGTTGCTGTTGCCTGTTCCATTGCTGCTGCGGCATACGGCTATTCCACCGCAGTAACCCGCACGGTTATCGGCACCGTTATCTCGGGCAGCAGCATGATTTCGACAGGGTAATCGCCAACATGTTCAATTGGCTTATCGAGGAGAATGTTGGATGCTCTGATGCCTTCAAAGCCGCTTTCCGAGAGGATGCCGGCGATGATCTCGGCCGTTACCGAACCGAAAAGATCGCCCTTCTCGTTCGCCCGCTCCTCGACAACGCAGAGGAAACCTTCCATATCCTTGGCCCGATCCTCGATCCGTGCGGTCTCTTCCTGCTCCCTCTGCTTTTTGGCCCGCCGGGCGGACTCCGTTTTCTGCAAATTGTCCGCGGTCACCGGTAAAGCATATTCGCGCGGCAACAGGTAATTGCGCGCATACCCGTCCGCCACTTCAACCTCTTCTCCCATCTCGCCGAGATTGGGTATCTCCCGGTTCAGTAAAACTTTCATAGTGCCTCCGTATCAGCAAATTCGGAATCCGGACAGCCTCCGCCGTATCAGGTGAAAGCCCACTCTTCATCCATTCGCTTAAAATGGTATTTCATCGTCAGAAACATCGTCGCCGATGTCCTCGGGCGCCGGTGCGGACGAACCGGAGCGTGGAGCCTCCCCTCCCTGCCGCCTCGAACCGCCGCTTCCACCGCCCGCACCGCTCCCGCCGCCGGATCTGCCGCCGAGGAATTGGAAATCTTCGCCCACCACAGTTATTTTGCTCCGCTTCCCGTCGGAAGTCTCCCATTGATCCAGCTTGAGGCGGCCTTCAACAAAGATGGGGTCGCCCTTCTTGAAATACTCGCTGATAACCTCTCCCCGGCGCCCCCAAAAGGTGATATCCACAAAGCACACCTCTTCCTTCTGTTCGCCATCGCGCGTCTTGAACTGCCTGTTTGTCGCGACCCCAAACTCGCAAACAGCCGTGCCGCTGGGGATATAACGCAGTTCCGGGTCGCGGGTCATATTCCCCATCAAAAAAACCTTGTTAACATTGCCCATCTCTCAAGATCCCCTTTGCAAAAGTAGCCCGAACAATCCCGGTGAAAACCTTTACTGCCCGCTCTCCTCGTCATCAACGGCCATCGCACCCTCCTCATCCTGTCCTCCATCGTCTTCGTCTTCACCGCCCTCGTCTTCGCCGCTGTCCGCCTCATCCGCCGCCCCGTCGTCTCCTTCCTCTGCGGTCCCGATCAATTCCCCCTCTTCACTATAGACGGATCCCCGGGCCGGAGGAACATCTTCGGCTTTCAGGATGATAAAACGCACGACCCGTTCCGATAAGTTGAACACGCGCCGGATTTCAGACACTTTTCCGGCATCCGCATGAAAAAAAACGAGAATGTATATCCCTCTCCCGATGCGGCCGATAGGATAGGCAAGTTCCCGCTCGCCCCATTTCTCTATTCTCTCCACCTGCGCTTCGTATCTTCCGAGCAATTCCGTGATGTGGCGGATCTCCTCGGGAAGACCTTCTTCCCCTACAGATGAGTCTACCAAAAACATCGATTCATAAAGCTTCTTTTCCATAGATTTTCGTTCTCCGTTGTTTCCAATCCGTTGTATTCGCTTGACGGCCCGGAGAGAATAAAATCTTCATATCACCCTCCCGTTAAACCGGTCCATGGCGTCTTCCGCACCGTGCTCCATCCAGTAAAGTACGGCGTCACTGGCCGCCGTAATAACACCCCGAAGGACTTGTTCTTCCCGCCTGCAAAACCGACCGAGTACAAAAGCACGAGCGGGAACGGCATCGGGACGTGGTCCGATGCCGACACGCAACCTGGCAAAGCCATCGCTCCCAAGATGATCGATCACTGATTGGAGCCCGTTATGTCCGCCGGACGACCCGGATGGGCGTATGCGGATATATCCCAGATCAAGAGCCAGATCATCCGACACAACGAGAATATCCGGCTCCGCCCCCCTGTGCGCTCTCAGCAGCTTTTTGACTGCTTTACCGCTTTCATTCATGTATGTCAGCGGCTTGAAAAGACCGATCTCACCTTTCTCAGCCAGAATCCCCCGCCACTTCTCCGACTCGTAAACGGGCGCCAGCTTCCTTGCCAGATCATCCAAAACCATCCAGCCCGAATTGTGGCGGGTCTCTGAATACTTTTCCCCGGGATTGCCGAGTCCGATGATCACTGTGGAAAGTGACAATTTTACTTTTCACCCTCTCCTTCCGCATCTTCTTCCCCGGCGCCTTCCTCTTCATCTTCCTCTCCTCTTGCCCTGCTATTGTATAGAAATTGTCTCTTGAAATTGAAACAGCACTATCATCTTTTTCAAAAGTCTCTGCATATCCAAAAGGCATAGCATAAAGATGTAAA
>PUMZ01000102.1 GCA_003551565.1 Candidatus Brocadiaceae bacterium
AACGGAACGTCTCTTTGTGTTCGAATCCGGGTTCCCTGAAATGTACGTGTCCGTCGATCAGGCCCGGCCACAGCCACAATCCCCCGCCGTCCACCGTCACCACATCTTCGCATACTCCGGCGACGGATGGATCGATCCGGGCGGCGATACGCTGGATGACGCCTCCCGCAACCAGCAGGTCGACATCCTTTTCATCCAGCCCCCGCCGGCCGTCGATCAGATGTATGCCCTTGATCAGCCAGTTTCCGGTGCGTCCGTTGTCGTGTTCGGCAATGGTCCGTTTCATAATCCCATCGTCTCCGTCCGCAGGGTGGAGGCGGTCCAACCTTCTGAGTTTTTCAGGCCCGCAACGCAACGACACGTTCCGTCGATTATTGCGACCGTGGAACGGTTCCGTTTTCGCGCATTCGGCGCCGGCAGTGGGGTTTACTCTCCCATATGCCGCTCAAGAATGGCGTTCATCGATGCAATCTCATCGTCCGAAAGCTGTATGTCGCCCGCACGGGCGTTTTCCAGAGCCTGTTGCGGCGTTCTGGCCCCCACAAGGATATGGCTGCATCCACGTTGTGAAAAGGTCCACGCCATGACAAGCTGTGCGATACTGACGCCGTGCGTTTCGGCCAGCGGCTTGAACTCCTCCAGCATTCGGCCCACTTTCTTGCGATTATCCACGCTGAACCGCGGATTGGACCGGCGCTGATCGCCTTCATTAAACGTGCGTTCCGGCCCCATCTTGCCGGTGAGCAGCCCCTGGGCGATCGGGGAATATGCAAGGAACGCTATGTTGTTCTCGGCGCAATACGGCAGGTTGTCCGCTTCCGCCTCGCGGTCCAACATCGAATATTTTTCCTGGTCGGAGTCGAGCGGCCCGACCGCCCGGTATTGTTCCATCTGTTCAACCGAAGCGTTGCTCGCACCTATAGCGCGGATTTTCCCCTCCTCTTTGAGCTTGACCAGTGCGGACATGGTGTCGCATATGGGGGTGGTGCCATCCTGCCAGTGCGTCTGATAGATGTCGATGGTTTCGACCTGCAGGCGCTTCAGGCTCTGCTCCACTTCGTAGCGGATGGTTTCCGGACCGAGGAACTTATAAACCTTCTTCTCCGTCGCATCGTTATTAACGCGCTTCATGTCGCTGTTGAAAAAATGCGTTCCCTTCTGTGCATGCCATATCAATCCGCACTTTGTGGCCACAACCACTCTGTCACGCATCCCTCCGATAGCCTCTCCCACGATCTGCTCCGAAAGTCCGAAGCCGTAAATCGGAGCGGTATCGATAAGGTTGACGCCGGCGTCGACAGCGGCCCGGATCGCCTTGATGGCAATGGACTTATCCGTCCCGCCCCACATCCATCCGCCGACAGCCCACGCGCCAAATCCTACAGCAGAAGCTTTGATGCCCGATTTTCCGACATTGCGGTATTGCATTGTCCTTGTCTCCTTTTCCTGTGATTATAAAGCAATTGTTGGGTCCTGCAAACGCTCTTGCATGGATTCCCGTTCCGGGACGCGACGTTGGCGGGACCGGTTTTCCGGCCGACGGCAAACGAACGTTCAGTCGTCCCCGGGAGGTTCCAGTTTTTCGAACAATATTTCCGGCTTGCCCAGGGGCCGGTTTTCCGGCAGGGGCTCGCTGGCGCTCTTCCATCGGAACTCCTCCGTTCCGCAGGCAAGCATGGAGCGGATCTTCGCACCCGCAAAAGGCAGGAAAGGTTCCGCCGTGATCCCTATGGTCTTTATCGTATTCAACAGCACGTTCAACACGCTCCTGCACTCCGGCATGTTGTCCTTGCGCAGCAGCCAGGGTTTGCGCCGGTCAAAATAACGGTTTGCTTCCCTGGCGGCGGCCATAACCCGGTTCAAACCGTTTTTGAAACGGTAGCCTTCCAGTTCTTCGCCCGCCAGGCCGGGCAGTTCACCGATACCCTCGAGCTGGAGACGGTCTTCTCCGGACAGTTCTCCCCGCGGGGGTATCTTGCCATCGCAATATTTATGGACGAACGTTACCGTGCGGTGCACCAGGTTCCCCAGGCAGGCGACCAGTTCGTCGTTGTTGCGGGCAATAAAGTCCTCGAACTTGAACGTTGTTCTCTGATCCTCCGGGGCGATCATGGTCAGGTAGTAGCGGAGCGGATCGGCATCGTAGCTGCGGAGGTATTCGTTGATCCATACGGCGGTGCCCCGGCTTTTGGAGATTTTCTGTTCGTCTTCCCCCTGCGGGCGAATATTGAGGAAGCAGTTGGCCGGGACCTGGGACGGGAGTTGAAAGTCTTCCTGCGCCATCAGCATGGCCGGCCACATCAGTGCGTGGAAAACGACGTTATCCTCGCCGATAAAATGCACTATTTCGCATTCGGGATCCTTCCACCAGTTTTCGTAAGCCTCCAAATTTTTCCCGTTTTGCCGGCACCATTGTGCCGTAAACGAGACGTAACCGATCGGCGCATCGAACCAGACGTACAGCACCTTGCCCTGTGCATCGGGGTCGTCCTCGAGCGGCACCGGTATGCCCCAGTCCAAATCACGCGTTATCGCCCGGTCCGGCAGGCCGCTTTCCAGGAGTCCGCCGGTGAAATTCCTGACCATCGGCCGCCATTCCTCATGGGATTCAAGCCATTCTTTGAGCCGGTCTTCGAATTTGGACAGCAGGAAAAACCAGTGCACGGTGTCCTTCACCCGGGGCCGGGCGCCGGTGATGGTGCTCCGGGGATTGTTGAGGAGCTCGGGATCGATGGGTTTGCCGCAGCTCTCGCATTGATCGCCCCGCGCATCGGGCGCGTTGCAGTGGTGGCAGACACCTTCGACGTAGCGGTCGGGCAGAAACATTCCGGCTTCGGGATCGTAGAGCTGTTTTTGTGAACGTTTCTCCAGGTACCCGTTCTCGAGCGCCTTGAGGAAAAACTGCTGACTGATATCATCGTGGGGAGGTTGACTTGTGCCGCTGTAGATATCGAATTCTATGCCGAGGCCCTCAAAATCATTTTTCTGTATCTTCCGGTAGTGATCGCTGACCTCCTGCGGGCTTTTGCCCTCCTTTCTGGCCGTGAGCGCGACGGGGACGCCGTAGTCATCGCTGCCGCATATGAAGGCCGCTTCCTCGCCCAGGCTCCTCAGGTATCGTACGAAGGTGTCGGCCGGCAGGTAGCAGCCGGCGATATGCCCTACGTGCAGCCTGCCGTTCGAATACGGCAGCGCGGCGGTCACCGTGAATTTCCTTTTCGCCATGATGATGTTCCGTTGTTCCGTGTGTTTTCGGTAAAATACGCAACCTTTAGAAGGTAGTACACTATAACAACTGGCCGGGTCGATGACAAACGTAAAGACGTCCGTCCGCCCCCGTGCGCCTTTTGTGCGCCTGTAAGGATATTGCCACGCTTGCTATTCCGGCGCCGGCCGTTATAGAATAGGAGTTTTATGATCATTGTACGCCTAAGAAAGATCAAATTCGTTGCCGCTGCGCTTGCTGTTGCGGTCGTTCAGCAGTGCCTTATGCACCGGTTCGGCCACGGTTATATCCGCTTCGATCTGATCGCCCTGACGGCAGCTTTCGTGGCGTTCCATATGACGGGGAAGGGCGGCCTGTGGGCGGTGCTGTTTCTGGGGATGCTGCGCGACCTGGGCAGTACGGGCCGGCTGGGTGCGGGCGCGCTGTGTTTCCTCACCGCCGTGCTGTTGATGTGGGCGCTGAAGGAACGGTTCTTCCGGGGAACGATGGCATCCGGGATATCGTTTGCGTTTCTTTTCATGCTCGCCTCCGGCACGTTATACGCTGCCGGAATGATCGTCTTTTCTCCGGGGGGCGCCTCGCACAGATACCTGTACCATGCGGGCGCGAGTGCCGCATTCACCGCCATCCTCGTTCCGCTGTTCTTTGTTTGTTTTCGCCTGGCCGGTATAATAGAGCAGGAAAAGACCGTGTTTTAGCCCGAACATTTCACGCGTTTTCAGTGGTGCATATGCGGCAGAAAGCAAACGCCGTTTGCCTGTGCGCAGGCCCGAAGGGCCGATTTCAACAATAGCCCCGGGCGACCAAAAGGAGCCCGGGGAAACGGTGAACACGCGATTCAACCAGCCCCGCAAGGGGCGAAACAAAATCCGGTAGCGAAGGTTGTCACGCCCCGCCTGGGCTGGGCGTGGTTATGCGCTACGGTTCCCTGCGGCTCACTCCGTTCACCGCGAACTATTGTTGTCGCCGCCCCTGCCGGGGCCCACCCCAAAAGAGGCCCGGGGTCATGCTTTTGCTCAGGCCCGCAGGGCCTGCCTGCAGCAGGCAGGTCAACCGCCGTTTCTCCGGCGCAGAGCACACCGGTCGAATCTGAAACCCTGAAGAAAGCGACCCACCATACTGTTGCCTCATCGCTTCTCTTAAACACTGTCTTTGGTTTATGAAATATGCGGGGTAGCCGGTTGACTCACAGCCGCTTGAAATAGAATATTTGCCGCCCGATTTCTTCGAACCCCAGAGCCGGGTAGAAATTCCTGCCCCGTTCGTTTTGCTCCAGGGTTTCGATCCGAACGTATTTCATCCCCTTTTGCCGCAAGAGTTCCATGGATCCTTCCACAAGCCATCTGCCGATTTTCCTCCTCCTGTACCGTTCTTCGACAGCCACGTTGGCGATATGTCCCGTTGATCGGGCGGGATATATCCGGTTGCATGCGAAGCCGGCTATTTCATCCCCGAGTTCGGCGACCAGCGCAAGGGAGGGATTATTCTGGAGATCGTAATCAACCGCGTCCTTTTTGTGCTCCGTCCAGTGTCCCCCTACCGCTCCGAAAGCCTGTTCGATGTTCTCGTCCAGGCTGACACCGGAGAAGGCTTCCCGGGCGATCTCCAGGATGGCTCTGCGGTCGGGGCGACGGTAAGATCTTATATTGACGAGTTCGTCAGGGGAGGAAGGCGCCGATGGATTGTCCCCGGTCCCTTCCGGGGAGCCTTTTTTCCCGGCAAGACGTTTGAGCGTTTGAAACATATCACCGTGCTGAAATGGATTGGCCCTGATAACCTGCGGCGATAACGGTGCCAACATCCGGAACGCCCCGGAACGTACTCAGCGTTTGCTTGTCTGATGTCCGCGTCTTGCTTTATGGCGGCCGAATTTCTTGCGTTCGACCATGCGGGAATCCCTGGTAAGATGTCCTTTTTCTTTCAGAACATCTTCATACGATTGATCGGCTTTGCGCAGCGCCCGTGCGATACCGAGCTTGATCGCTTCGGCCTGCCCCGTCTGCCCACCGCCGTTTGTCTTGACCCGGACATCGTATTGCTCTCTGGTTTCGGTATCGATGAGCGGCGCCAGAACCTGATTTTGATGGACCTCACGCACAAAATACTCTTCAAGTTTCCTTCCGTTGATCTCCAGAAGCCCCTTTCCGGGAAGGATCCTGACGCGTGCTACGGAAGTTTTACGCCTGCCTGTTCCCCACAGATATTCAGCCATTGCACAGCACCTCACTCTATCGCCACAAATTGTTTCGAATGTTCTTTTCTGTCAGTCGCTGACATCGATTGTTTCCGGTTTATGATACGTATGCGGATGTTCGGCGCCGGCATACACTTTGAGTTTGCGATACATTTGCCGGCCCAGGGGCCCCCGCGGCAACATGCCTTTCACCGCCCGGCGGACGATATCTTCCGGATGTTTCTTCTGCATCTCCTCGATAGTGCGAATCTTCCGTCCACCGGAATACCCCGAGTAATTCTGGTACTGTTTCTGTGTCGATTTCTTCCCCGTAAGGCGGACTTTGGCCGCATTGGTCACCACAACATAAGCGCCGGTGTCGACATGGGGCGTATAGTCGACCCGGTCCTTGCCCATCAGTTTGTCGGCCACCACCGCCGCCATGCGTCCAAGCACGGCGCCTTCGGCATCGACATGGTACCAGTCCCTGTTTTCAGGTGTGAAGGCTTCTTTCTTTGCAACATATGTTTTCATAACGTTCCACCGTCGATCAAAATAGCTCTGTCCCTCTCGAGATCAATTAACATCGGGGGTTCTCAACAGAATCCGTCGTTCATCGCCCGCATGCGGCATGTGCGTAGGTGCGTAGTGTACATGAAACGGCCTGGGTTTGTCAAACCGCCGGGTCTGAACGGAACGGCGGCATCCCGCCGCCTGGAAGAGCAGGTCCTGCGATCACTCCTGCTCCGCTTCCTTTTTCTTGCGTTCGATGATCTGTTGTTGCAAATGGCTGGGAACGGGCTCGTAATGTGAGTAATCCAGTGTAAAGGAGCCTTCCCCTCCGGTCATGCTCTGGAGTTCGGCGCTGTAGGTGCTGATTTCCGACTGCGGAATAAGAGCAACGAGTGTTTGCATCTGCCCATCCTGGTCCATCCCCTCGATCTGTGCCCGATGTCCGGCCAGGTTGGCGGTGACATCACCCACATATTCCGAGGGCACGGTCACCTCGATCTTGACGATGGGTTCCAGCAAGACGGGCTTGCATTGCATGAAAGCCTCTCGGAACGCACGCGAAGCTGCGATTTTGAAGGCCGCTTCGGAGGAATCCACATCATGATAGGATCCGTAGAAAACCGCCGATTTGAGGTCGACGACCGGGTATCCCGCCAGAACACCTTCCACAAGCGTTTCCCTGATACCTTTCTCCACGGCCGGCATGAATTGCTGGGGGATCACTCCGCCCTTGATCTCGTCGATGAACTCGAATCCTTCCCCTCTCCCGTTTGGTTCCAGGCGCAGATGCACCTCACCGTACTGACCGCGCCCTCCGGACTGTTTTTTATGTTTGTATTTCCCTTCCGCTGCAGCGGTAATGGTTTCGCGGTAAGGCACTGCAGGTTCGTGGGTATCGGCGCTGACACCGAAACGCCCTTTCAGCTTGCTCAACATAACTTCCAGGTGCAGGTTGCTCATACCGGTGATGAGCAATTCATTGCTTTGCGGTTCTCTTTCCACGTTGAAGGTGGGGTCGGCTTCGGCCAGACGCTGGAGGCCGGAGCTTATTTTTTGCTCATCGTCGCGGCTCTTCGGCTCCACCGCAAGCGACATCATGGGACGGGGCAATTCCGTCGGGGCAAGCGTCCACTCCGCCCCTGCACTCCTGAGAGTATCATCGAACACCATCTCCTCGACCTTGCTGACGCATGCGATATCGCCCGGGCCCGCACTCCCGCTCTCCCTCTGCTCGGAGCCGAAGACGACATTGATATGGCCAAGGCGCTCGGTGGCGCCGGTGCGGGCGACTTCCACCGTGTCACCGTCGGCGACCGAGCCGCTGAAGACCCTGAAGAAGACCAGCCGGCCGACATGCGGGTCGACAATGGTTTTGAACACCCTGGCACAGAAAGGCGCCTCCGGGTCCGGCAGCACATCGATGGGTTCCTCTCCAGCGCCCTGCGCGTGCAGAGGAGCGCGGTCGGCGGGAGAAGGAGCGCAGGCCGCCGTAAAGTCAAGGACTTCCTTCACCCCGACATTTTTCCCCGCGGCGCTGCACAGTATGGGAGTCAATTTCCCCTCAATAACCGCTTTTTTGAATGTGGCCTGTATCTGTTCGGTTCCGATTTCGTTGCCTTCCAGATACATTTCCATCAGATTGTCATCGCACTCGATGATCGACTCGTGCAGCGATTGGCCGAGACCCTCGAAATCCCCGACAGTGCCTTCCGGTGCAGTTCCGGCATCCAGCAGGTTCACGACGCCTTTGCAGTCCTCCCCCTGTCCGACCGGCAGAAAAACCGGAACGCATTCGTTGCCGAAAGCGGTTTGCAGGTCGGCGACCAGCCGTTCATAACTGACGTTATCGGCATCCAGATGGGTGATGACAAAAATCCGCGCCAGCCCCGCCTTTTGCGCGTATTCATACATTCGGCGGGTGTTCAGGCGGACCCCGTCCGAGGAGTCGACAGCGATCAGGACCGTCTCCACCGCCGGCAGCACCGCAGCCGCCGCGCCGGTGAAATCGAGGTACCCGGGAGTATCGATCAGGTTAAACGTTTGATCTTTGTAGTCGAAATGGAATATCGCACTGTCGATGGAGAACTTTCGTTCTTTCTCCTCGGGATCGAAGTCGCTGAGGGAACTGCCACCATCAACACTTCCGGCCCGGCTGGTTGCCCTGGCGGCGAAAAGCATCGCGTCCACCATTGTCGTTTTACCCGAACTCCCATGCCCCGTCACCGCAACATTCCGCAACTGTGCGATTTCTCTCTTTGCCATTAAAGACCTCTCCGTTACGCTCAGTAAAAAAAGTCCCAAGTCACTTTTTTTGTCTCACTCCAGTCTCGACCCGAACTTTGCCGCCGCCTCCAGGGCGTCTTCGAGCCGGAACCTGCCCTCATACAGGGCTTTTCCGGTTATCACTCCGTCCGCTCCACATGCCCCCAATTCTTCAATATCCTTCAGAGAACTGACCCCGCCCGATGCGATGACCGGCCGTTCGGTGCATTCCAGGAGACTCTCGACGCCCCGAAAATTGGGGTGGGACAACATGCCGTCCCGCGCTATATCCGTGTATAAAAAAGCGGCGGGCCGGCCTTCCTGAAGGGTCTCCGCAAGTTCCTCAACGCCGACGCCCGAACGGCACTTCCAGCCTTCAGTGCAGACCAGTCCGTTTTCCGCATCCAGGGCTATGACGATACGTTCCGTAAAAGAAAGGCAGAGACGTACGGCCCAATGCGGGTCCCTGACCGCCCCGGTGCCGACCACGACACGCTCCGCCCCGGCGGCAACAGCCCGTTCGATATCGTCTTCGGAGCGCATCCCCCCGCCCAATTGCACCTTGATCTCCGACCTCTCAAGCAGCTCCTCCACGGCGCTGTCGCTGCAATGATCCTGTGCCAGAGCGCCATCCAGATCGACAACGTGGAGCCAGCTTGCCCCGCTCCGTTGCCAGAGGGCGGCCGCGCGCCAGGGTTGATCATAGTATTTTTTTGCAGTCTCCGGCCGACCCTTTTGCAACCGTACGCAACGGCCGTTTTTTATGTCTACAGCGGGAAATACAATCATAGAAAATTTCTTTGGTGGTATGCAAACATTCAGAGCCCCTGACCGGCTCCCTGTCGACCGCCGGTGAAGAGATTGGAGCGAAAAAATGGAGCGGGTGAGGGGATTCGAACCCCCGACACCCAGCATGGCAAGCTGGTGCTCTTCCGCTGAGCTACACCCGCCTCATCTCCGCACAACTCCCACTCGGAAAAAAGGACCGAACCCTTTCCCGGGAGGGAACTTGAAAAGGAATTAAAAACGGCAAACGACTTTCGGCATCCGGCATCCTTATTCCCGGGTCCCGACATTTCTTTGCCGATCTTTACGCCATTTTATCCCTATTATATGTACTCTTTGCCATCAGGTCAAATTCCGCCCGTTTTCCCCGGCGTAAAGCATCGGTGCAGATAGCACAACGCGGGCGGGCGAGGAAATGAGCGACCTCCCGGCATCGGCATCGTGTGCCGGTGCTGGGCCCCCCGGAAGCGCGATGACCCGGCTCCTCATTCCGGTTTGTCCTGACCGGGATCATTCGTCCCGGTCAATCTCCTCAAAATCCGCGATGAGTTTCAGGTCACTGTCGGGCATGGTGATCGTGACCGTGGAATCGTTGCGCGTGCCTTCGGTAATATGGCGCGTGTCGCCTCTCCACCTGCTGAAACGGTATCCCTGGACGGGCTCCGCCTCCAGCGTGATCGCATCGCCGATGTGCAGCGGTCCTTTCTCGACGATCTCGCCTTCCGGCTCCGTCCTGAACGAGAGCGTGTAATCGACGGGGTCAAAAATCGCCGCCAGCCCGACATCACTGTCGTGTATCGTCAGGAACGTATCGGCCGCGCCGGTATCCTCGAGATGCTCCGTATCGCCTCTCCAGCCGGCGAACTCGTATCCGGGGTTCGGAGTGGCCCTTATCCTGACCCTGTCGCCGATGTTGTAAACATCGGCGCCGGGGCGGTCCCTGACCATCCCGTAGGCTTCGGGTTCCGGAGTCAGAGTGAGCGTATAGTCTATGAGCTGGAAATTGGCCGTGAGCCAGGCATCCTCATCTTCCATGGTCACACTTATTACGGCGCCCGTGGACGTGCCGGTTGTTATAAGATCCGTATGCCCGGTCCACTCTTTGAATTCGTAGCCGGGGTTGGGAGTTGCCGTCAGTATTGCTCTTTCGCCGATATTGTAGGGCGCCCCATCGGTCAGGTCGGCGGCATTGCCTCCCTGTATCGGGTATCCTCTGACATCCAGGCGGTTTTCATACACGCGCACGATGCCTTCACCCATTTTTCTGACCCTTTCCTCGGTGGCCTCCTCCGGTGATCTGATGATATCGGCGGAGAGGAAGACAAGCAGGTCGATTTTTTCCGTGGTCTGCACCTCACGGCGGAACAGGTAGCCCAACAGGGGGATACTTTGAAGCAAAGGCACGCCGCGAACGGTGTCGGTCTTCTCTTCGGTGATCAACCCTCCGATGACAATGGTCTGGCCGTCTTGGATGGATATCTGTGTTTCGGTCTCCCGCGTATCGATAACCGGATACCTTGCAAGCAGTATTTCACGATCAGTCGCCGTTGTTCCCCTGGCTTCCACCCAGTCGGTTTGGACGGAAATCGAGGGACGTATGATCATTTCGATGTTGTTACCGTGCTGGATTCGTGGTATGACATTCAACCTTATGCCCACATCTTCATAATAATCCAGCGAAGCGGTCCTCTGTTCGGTTTCGGTATCGACATCGACGAGCAAGATGGGAAATCTTTCTCCCACCATTATGCTGCATTCCTGGCTGTCGAGAGTGAGCAGGCGCGGGGAGGAGAGCAGATTGGCGCCGGCATCTTCCTCCAGTGCGCGCAGAAACGCCTCCAGCTCGCCGCGGTCTCTGCCGGCGATCCGCCGGAAATGCAGCCCCATTCCGGGTTCGGCCACCGCAGAGCCCGGCTCCGTGAAGGCGCCGAGGTCGATGTCCCCCAGCAGATCGCCCCGTGCGCCACTCCAATCGACACCGATATCCCGTATGGCATCGTGCTTGACTTCGATGATATGGGCGGAGATGAGCACCTGTTCGGGACGCACATCCATCGTTTCAATGATCGGCCTGATGAGTTCAAGTTTTTGGGGCCGTTCACGCACAATAATGGTTCGGGATTCCACTTTGCGGCGTCTCTCCTCGCCACGTCCCCGTCCTCCTCCGTCGTCCCAACCTGTATAACCGGAACGATCCACCACGGCTATTTTCCCGTGTTCGGAAAGGAACGGCTCGAGCGTCGCTTTGATATCCGCGGCATCCAGGTATTTCAGGTTGATCAACTCCATGCTCAGATCAACCGCAGGATCGAACGGTACGTCCTCATCGCTGTATATCAACAGGATGCCCGGGTCGATCTTTCTGGCGCCGAGACCATGGACCGTCAATATTGCATCGAGGGCAGCGGAAACCTCAACTTCGGGCAGAAAAGCGGTAACCCTGGTATCTTTTACTGCCTCCCGGACCAAGAAGCGCAGACCGGTTTCCCTGGCAACAAGCGCGAAAAAATCTTCCAGTGTCACGCCCCTCAGGTTGAACGTGAGCACTTTCTCTCCATCATCGCGGACCCCATCAACTTCGACTCCGGTCACTTCCTGCTCGCCCAGGTCGTCGGGAGCGACTTCGACAATTTCCCCGTCGTTTTCGTTAGCGACTTCGGCAATTTCCCCGTCGTTTTCGTTGTCCGCAAAAACACGCGCCAACATATGGGAATCGGGCAACATGCAAGCAAGCAACAGGGCCGAAAGGATGAGGCCGAAAATGCGCTCAGGGCGCGCCCTATTCATGTTCGTCATGGTTTTCACCTCCATCGGGTTTGAGCTCAAGCTCTATCGTTTCCTCCCTATCGTTATCAAACATGACCAGCGTGACCGAATCGATCCGGATCTCTTCCACTCTGACCCGTTCCGCAACCATATCGCCCTCACTGACCGTTCTGCCGTTAATACTTGCGGATTGTCCCACGATGGCCGTGAGGCGGAATTGGAGTTCGTCGGGGTCCTCCTCACCCACCACCACCTCCGGCTCAATCCCCGGCGGGGCGAAGATGTCGCGCCGGTTTTCCGCATCGTACTCCTCCGGATCGAAATCATGCCGTTCAAGGAAAGAAGAAGCGGTTTGCAGGAGCTCTCTGGCGGCGTCATCATCCGGCAGGTCGGATACCTCGACCTGCAGATCTTCCATCATCTCCATCTCATCCACCGGTTCGGCATCGCCGGAAGGAAGGC
The DNA here is from genome assembly GCA_003551565.1 of Candidatus Brocadiaceae bacterium. Classification (GTDB taxonomy): domain Bacteria; phylum Planctomycetota; class Brocadiia; order SM23-32; family SM23-32; genus PUMZ01. The sequence continues at coordinate 12,189 of PUMZ01000102.1, forward strand.
CGAAAACGACAAGATACCATACGGCGCCGAACACAATGAGGAGGAAAGCCACGATGATTAACTGTTTTTTTTCTTTATTTTTCATCCGTTACGCTATGGCACCCATTGAAATTCCACCAGATTTTAACGTATAAATGCCAACGATAACGTTCCGTTCCGCAGCCTGCTTCCCGACCCGGCAAAGCATCAGCAATGACGGAAGAGAACCCGCCCGGGCTTCCAGCCCGTTTATTGCGCGCGTCCCGGTAGTGCAGATTTCCGCCGCAACTGTGCTGCCGGGGGCGCGCCCGCAAGGGTCAACCGCCGCCTGTATATCCAGATTGCAGAGTGCGTTTTTTGAATACCGTAAAAATAGCACTCAACATATTATTCCAATGACCCTTATATTGATTATTGCCGTCGGAATATGCAATGAGCGGGCCAGCCAGTTCGGACGGAATCACTCAACCAGAACATGCACTTCCATCCGGACTTCATGCGCCCTGACAGCCCCTTCATAGTTCGGCCTGATTGTTAATGAAGGTATTTTTATGAACTTTTCGGGATGATTCTCCAGAGCCGAAAGCAGCGAGAAGACTTCGGTTCCCCTGGCATTTATCTCCCCGCGTGCGAAAACCGACCCGTTTTCGGTCGTCGATCCCCTCGAATGGTACTCGGTCAACTCCCAACCGGCATCCCGAACGGCATTTTCCAGCAGCACGGGCACATCGGCGGCTCTTGCAACGGCCTTCTCGCGCCACATGCCGACGAGTTCCCGCAACCTGCGGATATCATCTTCCGAACCCCAGCGATCCTCGTCGGTTGCGGCCTCGGCTTCCGCCGCGTCCTGGACTTTTTCAAGCTCCGCTTGCAATTCCGGCAGCCTGCCGTAATGAATCCATCCCCACAGGGAGAGCAGGATCAGAAACACGGGATAAAGCCAGATAAAGAAACTCACAATTATTTGCGCTTTTCCTTTTGATCGCATTTCTTCCATGCCACCTTAAGCTTGAATCGACAATTGATTGCCGGTATGGATCGGCTTCTGGGCGCCTATTGTCCCGTCGAGCATCGCAATTCGAACTCCAGAGTCTCGCCCAGCACCCGGTGTTCGCTCACCGATCTTGAACGGGGCACGCTGATCGTTTCAAACCGGCGCATAATGAGCGGATCGCTTTCAAGACCGGTAATGAATTCTCTTAACCTCTGTCTGCCCTGGCCGTCGGAATGGTCTGCGTATCCGCCGAACTGCATTTGCTCTCCGGCCCTGCCCGAAAACGATGTCAAAAAAGCCTCCTCCGGCAAATGTTCCCGCAACGCTTGCAGTTTTTTCCCCCACTCCCACCGGCTTTCATACCGTACGACCGATTCATTGAGCACCTGAAACTTTGCCCCGATTCTACCCCGGTCCGCGGGATCTATCGGATGCTGTCTCCCCCACGGGCTTTCCCGGATGCGTTCGATCCTGCGTTGCACCAGCTCCGCTTCCCGTTTGAACGTTTCGACCATAAAAAGCCCCAGCCCCAACGTAAGCGCGTAAGCACACAGCATAACAAATATGAGCACAACCGAAATTTTATCGGTCGCGGAAGGCGGGCGTTCGGAGCGGTCGCGTATGAGATTGATATTATTTTTCATGCTCATCTCCCCCAATCAGAGCGCATCCCTGCGCTATGGTATAACTGGAGAGATCCCGTGCGTCTTCCGGCAGTTCGCAGTCGGCATCAAATCCTTCAAAGGGGTTGAAGAAGCTTACGGGCAACGCAAACTTGTCTCTGATTATCTTCGCTAATCCCGGCGCAAAACATCCTTTACCGACCAGGTATATGGCATTTTTTTGGGGCCGCTGCCTGTGTTCGTAGCCCATTGTTATTGATATCTGTTGCAGAAGCGGCCTTAAGGCCCTCTCGACACTGTCCAGAAGCCTTGTTCCCCGCTCTCCCGGCTGGATCTTTATATCTTCGGCCTCCTTGAAACCGGTGTCGAACTCCGACATCACACTTTTTGTGATGTCGTTGCCACCGAAAGCAACATCCCTGAGAACGACAATCCGCCTGTCCGCCAGCATGGCAATGCTTGTATTGACGGCGCCGATATCTATCATTATGGAGCCTTCGCCCCGGCGCTCCTCCGACGAGGCCGCCCTTTCCAGAACGGATTGGAATGCCGTGGCCATCGCCAGGGTACCGGCGCTTACCCCGACCGGATATAATCCCGCAGCCTTGAAATATTGGATCGCATGATCGCTCAATGCTTTTGGGGCTGCGACAAAAACCACCCTGAAGGACCCGTCCTCCAGTTGCTCCAGTATCTGGAAATCAAAGTCCATCTCTTCCCAGTCCCGGGAGACGAACTGTTCGGCCTCGAGCTGCACGGCGCCTTCAAGTTCCGGGAGCTCCATCTGCGGATAGTTCGAGATGTGGGTTATCACCGAGGCGCCGCCGATGCTGCCCCAGGCAGGTTTCTTTCGGGCGCCCATCTCCGTTATGGTTTGCTCCAGGGCATTGCTGATCTGATCTCCGTTCCCGTTCTCGCCCCGGTCCGGCAGAAGGTTCTCCCTCAGAGCGACAAGCCGGTTTCCCTTCATCTCGACGATCTTCAGAGAATGGCAACCTATATCTATGCCGAGCATGTTCGTGGCCCCATCAGGGAAAAATCCCCGGATTCCTTCCGGCACGCAAAAAACTACGAACTGATAAATACCTTGGCACGGCGCCTGCCTGCGCCATGGTGTCCTCTGGACCTCCCACGCCGCCGCGTCACTGTATGAAAACAACAATATCTTACTCCAAACCATGCCCCCGACGCAAGCAAATGTCAGAATAAGAGGATAATACCGATCATTACCAGGATCACGCCGCCAACCAGTTCGGCTTTCTCTCCCATCCTCCGCCCTATCCGGCCGCCCATCTGGACGCCTGCTATGCATGTGGCAGCGGTCACCAGTCCGATAACGAGAGCCGGCGTCCACAGGGACATGCCCTGCATCGCCATGCTGATGCCGACGCCGAGAGCGTCGAGACTGACCGCAATCCCGAGGGTCCAGAGTTTCCATCCCAGGCTGTGGCTCCTGGGCCGTGCGAGCCGTTCGTTGCATATGGAATTAAATATCATCTTCGCCCCGATCAACGCCAGGATCAAAAAAGCCACCCAATCGGCCCATGTGTCAATGAGGTCGTAGATGGTATGTCCTATCAGCCAGCCAAGCAGCGGCATAACGCCCTGGCAGACGCCGAACACCACCGCCACACGGAAGCTGTGCAGGTGTTTTGCTTTTTTCAGAAGGAGGCCCTCGGTCGTGGCAACCGCGAAGGAATCCGCTGAAAGCGCGATGGCAAGTAAAATTAAGTAGTATATGGACATTCTCAATGATCCGTTCGGCGCAGTTCGTCCGACAGCTCGTCGATGCCGGAGGCTTCGGGGAAACTGATCTTCGCCCTTTGCAGGGCGGCTTGCGCTTCAGGCAACTCCCCCGCCTGAAGTGCGGCCTGTGCGTTATCCAAAAACGGTTCGGCCAGCGCATTATGTGCGGCCTCCAGCAACGTCCTCCAGCGCTCTGTCCGCTCGCTGTCCAGTTCGCCGGCATCGATATTCTCAAGCAGATTCAAAGCGAGCCAGTCGAAGCTCTCCTGCATGTGCATTTCCGCCTCTTCAAGGGCCTCATGCGCAGTTAAATCCCTTTCAACACCCAATTGCGGGGGCGCCTCACGCTCGGGCAACGCGGGCATATCCGGCCAGAAAAGAAGTGTGTATGCGCTTGCAACGCCTATCGCCAGCGTTATGGCGGCGGCTTGCGGCCAGCCGAAGAACTGCCGCCAATCCGGTTTTGGCCACGTCCTTTTCACCGTTTCCGCCTCCCGAGGCACCTCGGGAACGTAAAAAACGGAATCCGGATTTTTACTTTCGATAAGGGGCGCATCGCTGATAAGGTGTTGATACATCAGTTCCATATCCCGGGCAAGCGTATCGGAATCGTATCGTTCGTCCCTGTCTTTGGCCAGCATCTTCTTGACAACCGGGCTCATAAAGGAAGGGATTGCTTCGTTAACACGATGCACCGCGGGTGGCTCATCGTTCAGGTTGGCCCTCAAATACCCGTTGGTATCTTTCGCCCGGAAAGGAGGGTCGCCGGCGAGCAGTTCATAAGCCGCTATGCCGAGGCTGAAAACATCGGCCCGTCCGTCAACGGGTTTGAGACGGATTTGCTCGGGGGAGAGGTATTTCGGCGTGCCGGGCACCCGGCTGGATTTTTGCTCTTTCCGCACGTCGTCCTTCATTTCACTGACCCGCTTGGCGATCCCCAGGTCCGTAACTTTCACGTGAAATGCTCCGTTCGGCGCCTGATCGAGCAGGATGTTCGGCGGCTTGATATCGCGATGGACTATCCCCTGGTGGTGGATTGCCTGCAGTGCGTTGCAGACCTGACGCATCACGTGGATTTTATCCGGCAGCGCCAATTCGGCCCGATCGTGCATATGCCTGTGCAAGGAATCCTCCACAAACTCCATCGTGTAGTAACAAGCATCCCCGACCTCTCCGCAGTCGTAATACTTGACAACGTTTGGATGCTGGATACTGATGAGCATGCGCACCTCCCTGTCCCGAAGTTTACGCACCATGCCGGGACGGCGATGCCGGGAAGGCTCGAATATTTTTATCGCCAGGACAATACCCGCCTCATTGTCATTGGCGCGGTAGACACTGCCCACCCCCCCCTTGCCCATGAGGTTAAGAAGCGTGAATTTCCCGAACTCTCTGCATTCCATAGCTTTTGCCCTGCTTTGTTCAAAAACCGGAGGACCGGCCAGCCCTCTGTCGATCACGGGCCGCCCCATTTCACCAACCGTTGCCGGGCAAGGAACCGGGCCCGCGCCGAATTTGCTTTTTCAGCGTGCTAAGGCGCCGGAAGGGCTTCCATCTGCTCCACGTTTCCGATTTCTCTCCGGACGGCGTCCCTCAGTTCGGGGGTTCTAACCAGACCGTCCATTTCGGTCAGTTTGTTGAGTGCAGCTCCATAATCTTCCCGGACGATGTGATCGTATGTGGTTTCCATTCCCTTCTGGAAATACTCCGCTTCGATTGCCCGGTATTGTTCTGCAGCTTCCCGTGCTTGCGGATAGGGCGCATACCGTCGGACGATGCCCTCCAGTTCATGCAACAGCTGCCGGTGGTCCACATCCTCCACCCCGCGTTCTTCAATGCGTTGCATAACGGCATCGAACGCGTTTTGCGCCCGTTCAATGCGCTCTTTGCGCTCTTCGGCGCGTGATTGCGCATTGGCAAGGATTGCGGCGGAAAGGCCGAAAGAAAGCGCCACGGCCAGCAAAGGGATCGCCGTGCTTTTTGCCATGCGCTTGCCCCATTCCGCAAGGGCCCGGAATTTTTTACCCACCGCATCGCCGGATTCTTTTTCCAGCGCCTCGCGCACCGCCCTCTCCTGGAGCAGATCGATGCCGCTGTCCTCCCAATCATCCACGCCGGCAGCCATATCTTCCAGTTCTTGCTCGTCGGTGAACCTGAACAGATTCCCGCTGATGCGGATGACATCCCCCGGTGTCATGACTTCCCTGTTCTCAACGTCCTTTCCGTTCAACAGTGTCCCTTTCCGACTGTTGAGGTCGGAAATGTACCACAATCCGTTGCTGAAAGCAATCTCGCAGTGGAATCTGCTCACGGAAGGGCTGAGCAATTGAATCTTGTTGCGCACGGAACGGCCGATGCTGGTGACCCGTGTGGGGTCGATTTTCCATTTCTCCCCGGGCATCTCCCCCTGTATCATGACCAGTATGGGCTTTTGCGGATTCCTGTCCATCGCATTTCCGGTCGATCGGTGCGCAATCTCACTGGCTATAAAGCTCTCTGGTTGTATCGATGATCCTGCGAAGCGCCGCGCGGGCGGCTTCGGTCGCCGCCTCGCTCGTCTCCGTGGCGCCGGTTACCGGTGTGATACGGCCAGCGTCGTCTTCCAGGCGCAGTTCGCCCGCAGTCTTCCCCTCGAACTGGGTCTGGAACGCGGGCCTTTGCGGCTCCTCCCGCTTCCCCGCCAGGGCCTCCCACAGCGAGACCGTCCGTTCCACCGCATGGATATTTTCTCCAAGGCCGGGAGTTTCGGCGGTCGGCATAGCCACCAGCCGGAAAATCGGCGTCTCTTCCGGCACAGGTGTTTGCGGCGAGTCCGCATCGGCGGAGACAAGCACCGTTATGTCGCTCTGATACCCTCGGGCCGTCCCCTCCGCCACGTAGCGGACGCCGTCGTTTCCCGGCCTGTCGGCAACCCACAGAACGCCTTCCGCTCCTTCCACCGGTTGCGGATCGACGGCATCACCGATGACCGTATCGAGGGCATTTGCCAGGGCTTTGCCTTCCTGTCGTTCGATCCGCTGCATGTTTGTGACATACAACAGACTCACCCCCGCTCCACTGAGCAGGCAGACGGCCGTCAGCACGCCCGCGTAGCGGAGGATTTTTCCCATGAGCTCCGAACGTCCGTTGCCTTTCTTCTCTCGTGCCATGAACACATCCCTGTCTATAGTTGTTGTATGTCCCGCCAACCTGCCATCTGCGTCACACCACCGGTTTTCGTGCAGCAAAGCACCGGATGAAGACTCACGACGGTTTTTTTGTTTTCGAACCGTAAACCCGCGGGCTGCAGTAACGATCGAGCAGGGGCGCCACCGTATTCATCAGCAGAATGGAATAGGCAACCCCCTCGGGATACCCCCCGTAACTCCGTATGAGCGCCACCAGCACGCCGCAGCCGATCGCGAATATGATGCGTCCCCGCCTGGTCACGGGCGAGGTGACCATATCCGTCGCCATAAAGAACGCCCCGAGAAACAGCCCGCCGGCCAGGATGTTATAAACCGGATCGGCCTCAAAACCCGATGCACCCGGCAGCACGGCGGTCAGGGCGAAGACGGAGCCGATAAAGTACAGCGGCACGCGCCAGTCGATTATGCCCCGGGCTATGAGGTAGAGGCCTCCGATCAACAGGGCGATCTTGCAGGTCTCGCCCAGGCTGCCGGCCACCCCGTTGCCCAGAAACAACTCCAGGTAACCGTCAACTTCCTCCACCAGAGGCGTTGCCCGGGTCGCGGCATCGGCGCCAGTGCCGAAGAGCATCCTGGGCGCCATCCATTCCGAGAGACTCACATCCGCGGGGTAAGCGAACTGGACGAAAACCCGCCCGGCCAGCGCGGGGTTCCATATGTTATGGCCAAGCCCGCCGAAACAGTGCTTGACGACCGCTATGGCAAATGCGGAGGCCACCAGGCCCACGTAGTACGGGCTCGCCGGCGGAAGTATCATCGCCACCAGAAGACCGGTGAGAAAAGCGCTGCCGTCGGTTGCATGGTGCAACGGTTTGCCGCGGACCTTCAGGCAGAGCATTTCTGCGGCCAGTGCGGCGACTATGCAGGTTACATAGACCGTCAAGGCGCCGGATCCGAAAAAATAAATACTCATAACCACCGCCGGCGCAAGGGCCAGTGCGACCGACCACATGATTTTGCTCACCGTATCCTCATCCCGGAGATGAGGCGAAGATTTAACGAGAAGATTTTTCATTTTTCCGTGTCGCTTTCAATTTGATAAAAAGAAGATACCGATAAGCGTCACCCTTCCATCTGCGCCAGTTCAGCTTTGCACCATTTGATCATGTGAACGATCCTGCGTTTCGCAGGGCAGATATAAGAACAGCAACCGCATTCTTTGCATTCCATCACCTGGTATCGATCGCGGCTTTCCTCCCACAACCCGTTCTCGCACAGCACGCTTATCATATTCGGCATCAGTCCCAGCGGACAGTTCTCGACGCACCTGCCGCAGCGTATGCATGCCCGCTGCTCGCTGATCTTTGCCGCACAAAGGGCGATGATACCGCTGTTGCCTTTGATCAGCGGGACATCGGCCTGCGCCTGCGCCACCCCCATCATCGGTCCGCCGGAGATCAGCAGCCGCACCTCCTCCGCCACCCCCTGCCGGCGCAGTATATGCTCAAAGGACGTCCCGATCAATTCTATGAAATTCCCGGGCTCCCCGACGGCGTCTCCGGCGACCGTCAGCGGACGCTCGATCAGGGGCTTGCAGAACCTGATTGCGTCGCGTATGGCCAGTGCTGTAGCAACGTTATGGACCAGGCACCCCACATGCACCGGGAGCCCGCCGCCGGAGGGCACCTCCCTGCCGGTGAGGGCCGTGATCAGTTGCTGCTCTGCGCCCTGCGGATACCGGACCTGCAGCGGGATGACGCTGATGTTCTCGCCGCGGCCTTGCGCCGTCGCCTCGCGGAAGGCCGCGATGGCGTCCGGCTTGTTCGTCTCGATGCCGATATATCCGTTCCCGGCCCCCGTGATATGCATTATCAGTGCGAGGGCGTCGACAATCTCCGCGGTTTTCTCGAGCATAAGCCGATGGTCGCAGGTGAGCATCGGCTCGCACTCGGCGCCGTTGATTATGACATCGGTAACCTCCGATTGCTGCGACGGCTCCTGTGGCCGTGGATTCAGCTTGACGTGGGAAGGGAACGCAGCTCCCCCCATACCGACCACCCCGGCTTCGCGGACGGCAGATACCATCGCTTCGGTATCCATCGAGGAGATATCCCGCTCCACGTTGCAACCCTCGGCCCATTCGTCCTCTCCGTCGTTGTCGATAACAACCGCCGCTACGGCCTTTCCGGTGGGGTTATGGATGCGGTTTTCGATCCGCTTGACCTTTCCGCTGACCGGCGAGTGGACGTTTGCGCTGATAAACCCCCGGGCCTCGCCGATGAGCTGCCCCTTCTTCACTTCGTCACGGCGGTTGACCACCGGCGCGGCCGGCGCGCCGATATGCTGCTGCATGAGGACCTCCACCGTCTGCGGCGCATCGCTGCGCTGCAGCGCCAGCCCGCACGTCGATTCTTTCCCTTCCGGAGGATGCACTCCGCCCGTGGGAAACGTCGCTTTTCTCTCAAACTCTGTCGCCATAACTGTATTCCTTATCTCTGGTTTCTGCCGCGCTAACCTGCTTTTCTCACGAGTCTCCAGTGCCGTAGCTACGGTCGCACTGAATACCGTTCACGCCCTCAGATCCAGCGCCCGTCCTATCTGCCGCACCGCCTGCTTGAGGCGCAGTTCGTTCTCCACCAGCGCCATCCTCAGGTACTGCTCCCCCCCGGCGCCGAACGCTTCTCCCGGCGCCGCAGCCACATTGGCTTCTTCCAGCAGCAGAAGGCTGAAATCCAGCGAACTCATGTGCCGGTATTTTCCCGGAATCCGCACCCATGCGAACATGGAGGCTTGCGGTTTCTCCACCGGCCAACCGATCCTTTCCAGTCCCTGACACAGGACGTCCCTGCGCCGCTGGTAAAGCTGCGCCTGCCGCGCGGCTTCATCCTTGCAATGCCTTAAAGCGATAATGCTTGCGATCTGAACGGGCATGAAAAGGCCGTAATCAAAATATCCCTTGATCCGCGCAAGCGCACCCACCGCATCTTTGTGTCCCACGGCAAATCCGACCCGCCAGCCCGCCATGTTGAAGCTCTTGGACATGGTGGTGAACTCCACGCCGACATCCCCGGCCCCTTCCACCTGCAGCATGCTGGGGGCGCGGTAGCCGTCAAAGACGATATGGCTGTAGGCAAAATCATGTATAAGCAACACGTTCTGTTCGCGACAGTAAGGTACGAGGCGCTTGAAAAAATCGAGCGTTACGGTCAGAGCCGTGGGATTGTGCGGGAAGTTGACGATCAGCATTTTCGGTTTTGGATCAAAGTTCTCAACGGCATACCTCAAGTCATCAAAGAACTTATCACCGGTCCCCAGCGGGATGGAAAGCACCGATCCCCCCGCCAGCCTCACCCCGTGCGTATGCACCGGAAAGGCCGGGCTCGGCACAACAGCCACATCGCCTTCTTCAAGAACGGCCAGCAGCAGATGCGAGAGGCCCTCTTTACTGCCAATGGTGCAGACGACCTCCTGCGCAGGATCCAGCTCCACATCATACTCGGAACGGTAAAAGCGGCCCACCTCGCGTTTCAGGTTGTGGATCCCCTCCGCCTGAACGCTGTAGCGATGGTTTTTGGGGTCCCTGACCGCCTCACAGAGTTTTTCTATGATAGGGTCCGGGGTGGGATCGTTGGGATTGCCCATCCCCAGATCGATGATATCTTCTCCGGCACGCCGGCGGGCGCTTTTGATCGCATTCAAGCGCCCGAATATGTAGGGCGGCAGGTTGTCGAGCCGCCTGGCGAACTGAATTTTTTGCTGTGCACACATCGCAGATTCAATGGTACGACGCAGGGGGTTTTGAATTTTCAACTCCCAACCCGGGGAGCAGTTGTTTGTTGGCGGTGTTTACGAATCGCATGTTTCGGGTATTTCTCCGACGGCATCTGGGTTTGTATCTATTTCGTTTTTCAGACCGGCCGGCATTTTCTCTGCGCGCAACGTTTCTTTAACCAGTTCCAAAGTTGACTCTGAGTCAGAAAAAAACGGCAACGGCAAACGACTTCACCTGTTCAGTTTCAGCACACCGGCAATTCGTTGTCGATGTGGCGCCGTTAAGCGCCTACAGCATTCCGGTAAAGCCAAAAAACGCCAGCGACATGACGCCTGCACAGATAAAGGCGATCGGCATGCCTTTCAGCGGGGCGGGCACATCCGCGGTGTCGAGCCGTTCGCGGATCCCGCTCATCAATATCATGGCGAGCGTAAAGCCGATGCCGGCACTTATTCCGTGCCAGCTGGCGGCGATCAGTCCCTGACCGAAACCCTGCTCGGCGAGCGTCCGTATTTCGACCGGCGCATCGGTCGTGTTCAGGAGCGCCACGCCCATGATGGCGCAATTGGTGGTGATGAGCGGAAGGTAAATGCCCAGCGCATCATAAAGAGAAGGCACGCGCGCCCTCAAAAACATCTCCACAAGCTGTACCAGCGTGGCGATGACCAGGATATACATCGGGGTCCGCAGGACCAGCTCCAGGTCGGCTTCAACCCAGAGAGCGCCTTCCCGCAGGATCAGTCCGTACAGCAGGTATGTTACGAAGCTGGCCAGGAACATGACAAATGTGACCGCGGCGCCCATGCCCAGGGCGTTTTCCATCTTCTTGGTCACTCCGATGAAAGGACAGAGCCCCAGGAATCTGGCGAGCACGAAGTTCGATACAAAAATTGCAGAAAACGAAATTGTCACAATTGTTGTTAAATCCATATCTGTCTTCCTCGCTGCAAACGGCAGCAATAAGAGTCCATACAATGCTCCTCCCACGGATGCTTCATGTTGTACGCCGTGCGCATCCGGTTTGCACCTGCACTACAGGTTCCCTTCTTTCCTCAGGAATCGATTGAACAGCCCCATCAGCAGCCCCAGCGCAATGAAAGCGCCCGGCGCCTGGATCATAACGCTTGCCGATATGTATTCAAAGGGCAAAGAGGACGGCATCCACGGGTAGTCCCATAACGTCCCGCTGCCCAATGCTTCCCGCACCGCCGCCAAAAGGGAGATCGAAAGCGTGAAACCGAGCCCGATCCCCAGCCCGTCCAGCAGCGAGCGTCCGATTGTTTTGTTATACGCAAACGCCTCCGCACGGTTAAGTATGGCGCAATTGACCACGATGAGCGGGATGAAAATGCCAAGGGCGGCGTTGATCTCCGGCGGCAGGTATGCCTTGAAAGTGATATCCACCATCGTAACAAACGATGCAATAATGACGATGAAGCAGGGGATGCGAACCTGCTCGGGTATGAGCTTGCGGCACAGCGAAATAATGAAGTTCGAGCACACCATGACCGCAATAACCGCCATCCCCATCGCTACCGCGTTCTTGAGACCCGTGGTGACCGCAAGCGTCGGACAGAGGCCGAGCGCCAGCACGAAGACGGCATTTTGTTCTATGAGTCCCTTTGCTAGTTCACCCCTCAAACTGAGTTCTTTAGCCATTTCAGAAACCTTTTAAGATGCTGGTCCTCTTCCAAACAAGGCTTGAAAAACAATGAAAAACTCTCTTTCCAGGAGCGTGGCCGAAAACCCTGCTCGTAGTGGACGCTTTCAAGCCTGCCTGCCGGCAGGCGCCGTTAACGTGGCATTTTCCAAACTCCTGAGCCCCTGAAGGGGGTCACTACAAACCTGTTGCAACCTTTTCGGCTGCGCCCCTGGTTTGCAGGCAATTCCGGGTGCCATTGTAACAGCCCGCGCCAAAACATTCAAAGACCTCTGTTGCAGAAAGATTTTCCCTTCGCCTATTCAAGCCATTCGAGTTCGAGCCGCAGGTACTCGTATGCGCGGGCCGAGACCCTTTCGACCCTTCCGTCGCCGAACAGGATCAGTGCGCCGCTGCGCCTGTGATTTTCCGGGCCGTCATCGATGACCAGAACATCCTCCGGGCCACTTCCCGCCGCCTCCGGGCCGGCATAGCTGTACCCCGCTCCGGCCTCGGACAGTTCGCTTCCCGGACATGCCAGGTTCGCGGCCGCCGGGACATAATCGGGGTACAGCGCGCCCAGATTCGGCGGGAACCTGCCTTCGTTCTTATGCTTGTAAAGCGTCATACCGGCACGGATATGCTTCAGGTTTTCCCGGCACTGTTGTTCAACAGGATCGGGTCCAAGCAATCGTTGCACCCCGTCGGAGCCCAGAAAAAGATTTGCGCCCCCGATTGCAACCGCGCCGCACAGGGCCGCAACGGCCAAAAACCTTCCCCCGTATTTTTTCTTGACGTTGATTTCGAACAATGCAACGCATCCCAGGACGACAGCCACTGCGGCAAAAGCCCAGTGGAACGCCGCCAGAAAAAGAAAAATTGTCGAAACAATAGCGTAAGGGTGCGGCCTGGGACCGGTTGCTATGGCTTCCCGGCGCTTCTGCATCTTTTCTATGGAGCGGTCAACTTCCTTCGAGAGGTTCGCCTTTCCGGCCTCGCCCACGGGAGCCTTGTCGCAATGGAAATGTATGCGATAATGCGGCAAATCGACAACATCTCCTTGACGCAACCAATGATACTGCGTTCTGGAACCGTTGACCAGCAGCCCGTTGCGCGAGCCGATATCCTCGATGTAGCATTGTCCCCCTTCCTGCCCGACCCGGGAATGCTTCCTGGAAATACTGTCCGTATCGAGCACGACATCGCATTCTGCGGAACGGCCGATGGTGAGGCCCTCCGCGGGCACACGGATGGTCCGGCGGTTTTCTTGTTCGTCTGTTACTGTGATGAAGAACATGATTTCATGCGGTTTAACTGTTCCCGGGCGGGGCATCGGGGGAAATTCATCCCCGGTCAGTGCAGATGCGAAAAAAAGCTGAACAGACAACAAATGCTGTCCTTACGAGTATCGATAACTTTTACGCACAGGAGACAAAGGGTATTGTACTGCCTGCCGCACGCCCCTGTCCAGTGGAACGTGGAATTTACACAGCCGGAGCAAACTGATACAATGCGCATTGTGACTGACCGGTCAGTCAGCCTTGCGGTCACGGGGGATGGGGGTTCTTTCCGGATCCGGCCGGGAAGAACCGAACGGAACAACAGATCTGATCGGAGTGAAACAATGCGCGGACACGGATTCGGCAGATACAGGCGCAGCGGGAACGAAGAAGCGGTGGAAAAAAAGAATGTCGAGATGCTTCGGTCGGCAGCGAAACTTTTTGCCTACCTGGCCCCCTACTGGTGGCTGGCGCTGCTTGTGCTGGTCCTCTCGGTCTCTGTGACCGGGCTGAACCTCGTTCATCCGCGCCTGATACGCATCCTTCTCGACGGGGCCATCGCGGATGGGGATGGGGGGCTGCTCAACAGGATATCGCTCCTTTTCCTCGCCGTGATCGCAGGGGCCGGGCTGCTCCAGTTTACGAATTCTTTCCTCCGCCACCGCCTCGGCCAGCAGATCATAAAAACTCTGCGCATTGACCTCTACAGGCATCTGCAAGACCTGTCGCTCACATTTTATGAGTCGCGCGAGACCGGCGATATCATGTCGCGGGTGGTCAACGACACCGAGTCGGTGGAGGACCTCGTGGTCCACACCGTTGAGAGCTTCCTCAGTTCCGTGCTGATACTTGGCGGGGTGGCGCTGATACTTTTTTTCAGCAACTGGCGCCTGGCTTCGCTGACCCTGATCCCCATACCGCTGATCGCGCTGTGCATCTTCTTTTTCGCGGGCCGCTTCCACAGTTTGTTCAGGAAAGTCCGGGAAAGGACTGCTGATATCAACACGTATCTCCAGGAGCGGATATCCGGCGTCCGGATCGTCAAGGCCTTCGCGACCGAGGAGCAGGAGCGCGAGGCGTTCAACTCCAAGGCACAGAGCTACTACGACGCACGTATGAGAGCTATCCTCGGGTTTTCGGCATTCCGTCCGCTCATTATGTTTCTGGGCGCCACCGGCACCCTGATGGTGGTTTTTTTCGGCGGCAGGCTTGCAATCCGGGACCCGCAGCAGATGAGCGTGGGACAGCTGGTGGAGTTTGTGATGTATCTCGGTTTCTTCTATGCCCCGGTGAGCCAGCTCGGTTTCCTCATAGGCCACCAGTTGCCGCGCGGGCTGGCGGCGGCGGACCGTGTTTTTGAGTTTCTCAACACCTCGGAACAACTCCCCGTCGCCGATGATGCGGTCCATCCCGAGGCGATCGAGGGTGAGATCCGCATGGAGTCCGTCACTTTCCGCTACGGCAGCGAGGATGTGCTCAAAGATATCAGTCTGACCATCCCCCCCGGCCGGACCCTGGCACTTGTCGGCAGGAGCGGGGTGGGCAAGACAACGATGGTTGATCTGATATCGCGGTTCTACGATCCCGCCGAGGGCCGCCTTTATATCGACGGGATCAGGGTCTCCCGCTACCACCCGACCGCTTTGCGCAAGCACATCGGGGTGGTGTTGCAGGAACCGTTTCTGTTCAACACTTCCGTGCGCGAGAACATCGCGTATGGCCGCAGCAGCGCCGCGGAGGAAGAGATCGAACATGCCGCCGAGCTTTCGGGCGCAAAAGAGTTTATCGAGCGATTGCCGGACCGCTACGATACGATCGTCGGGGAGAGGGGCGTGAAGTTATCTGTCGGACAGAAACAGCGCATATCCATAGCGCGGGCCCTGTTGAAAAATCCTTCCATCCTCATCCTTGATGAAGCCACCTCCTCGGTCGATACTGAAACGGAGAGGATGATACAGGATGCGCTGGAGAGGGCGTCCAGAGGGCGCACCACCATCATTATCGCGCACAGGTTGAGCACCACCTCGTTCGCCGACCAGGTGGCGGTGCTGGCCGGGGGCCGGATCGCCGAGATCGGCGCTCCGGCCGAATTGCTCCGACGGGACTCGGTCTATGCCGGGCTGTGGAGGATGCAGCGCTTCGGCCTGTTCCAAAACGGCGATGAATCACTCTAGCCGCATATTCCATAAACCAAAGACGATCATCAGGTAAAGAATCTATTGCGGGACAGTTGACCGGTTGCGTTGAAACAGTCAAGAAAGCGGCCGCGGATTTTCCTCGCAGATCGAGACATCTCTGCCAGAATCGGAGCGTAATCAGTTCCCATCCTTGTTCTCGTCCAGCAGGGTTACGATGCTGACGGAGAGCGGCGGGACCCGGATGACACCGGAACGCGTGGTCTCGCGCGTCGGGTCCTCGTCAGCGGCGTAGTACGTTCGTGACGCCAGACCGCGCTCCTAGTCGGAGGCGTCTTCCGCTCCCCCGCTCTGTCCATTCCAGTTGATCGGCCGTTCCAGCAGTTTTTCCAGGACGGGACGGGGGACGTAGGGGCGGATCGCATCCCGCCATCCGCGGGGCCCGACCATGCCCTTGACAAAACTGCTGCTCACTTCACACACTTCGCGCGGCGGCATCAGGAAGACCGACGTGATCCCGGGGTTCAGGTCCTCATTGACATTGCGCATGGCCCGTTCGAACTCGTAATCCTGATGGCTGCGGATGCCGCGCAGGATATAATCCGCCCCGATGTTGCTGGCATAATTCACCAGATACTGGTTTTCAAACGATTCAACGGTGACATTCTCGTGGTGCTCGATGCAGGCGCGGAGCATCTCCATCCTTTCTTCAACGGAGAAAGTGTAGTCTTTTTCCGGATTGATCCCCACCGCGACGACAAGCCGGTCAAAAAGTTCCGACCCCCTTTCGATCATGAAAAGATGTCCCTGTGTGGGGGGATCAAAACTGCCCGCATAAACGCAGGTCGTCCTGTCCATCATGGAGTGCCCCATTTTCAAGGTCTTATCGTACTGTACCCACGCGGAATATCGTAGACAAACCGTGATTCTTCGATCTCTTCGTTGACCCGGAGACCTTCCAGTTGAAAGGTGTGGATAATCTCACCGTCGCTTTCATAAAGCGTTATGACTTCCGGAAGGTAGAGGGCATCGGTGATGAGCACCTCCGTGCGCTCGTAGTGGGCCGGTTTTTCCTCATCCCTCGGCCGAAAACGGATGTGCCACCGGCGCATGGTTTCTCGCTCTCCGTTGGCCGCAACCTCCACTTCTTCAGTGGAGAGGAGCTGAATATGGTAGTCATCTTTCAACTCATCCACGTTCCGTCCGTAGCCGAGTTCGAGGAACGCGGTTTCCGCGACCTGCTGATCGCCGCCGGTTTCGTAGATTTCCACCTGCCGTGCATCGTGGTCGATTATCCACCATCGTTGACCGTCGGAGAGCATCTCTTCGTTCCTGGGTTCACCCAGGGACATATGGATTTTCTCGGGCGCCTGGAAGTATAAACGGCCCGTGGATCGCTCGGATTCCTCGAGCAAAGGTATGGTCCGGGTGTAGTCGACGTCCGCCTTGAGGGTCCCGAGGTTTTCGTTCGCCTCGTTGACTTTCTCAAGAACCCTCACCAGTTCCGGGGGCATGTCGTCCGGAGCGTTCTCTTCGCCAAAACCACGGCTTAAGCCCGGTGGAGAAAGCAAAAATACAAGCACAAGGCAGAAAGACAGTTGTGTTCTTATGATTGCGTTTTTCAAGGTCAATGTCTCCCGGAATAGATTGTTTCGCCGCCCGGCCCCAAAGCTGGACTTTCGAGCTTATATACTATATAATAACCGTTCCTGCGGGCTTTTTGCAATCAACCCGATTGGAGGTCGAGCATGAATGCCGGGATCGAGCTGGAACGTATTCTTTTTATAGCGACTCAGATGCAGGCGCGCGGCACGAACGAGTATGTCTCCTACCTGGCCGGAGAGCTGCGCAAAAAAGGCTTTGATGTCGCCGTCTTCTGCGCCCCGGGGCCGATGCTGGCGGTTTTGGAGAAAAAAGGGGTCCCGGCCAGGACTTTCAAGCATCTGGCCGGCGCCAGGTTCCCATCGCGCAGGCGGGCGGAGTTTATGGAAAGCCTCCGGGATTTTTCTCCGGACATCGTCCATATGCCCGACCTCCGCGCGCTGCAGTCCTACCGTGCTGTTGCAGGAAGTTATGAAGCGCCGATGGTTGTCACAATGCATGCGGCTCCCCGGCGGGCGAGAGCTTTCCGCGCGCTGGCGCCGGATCTGTCCGGCATTCTCGCGACCAGCCAGAAAGTGCGGGAGGAAATCGTCAACGATTTCAAGTTCCCCAAAAGCAAAATCGTTATGGTCTGCAACGGGATCGATGTCGAGGAAATCAACTGTCAAACAACACGCCCGGTTTTCAACCGTCCTGTCCCCGTTATAGGCTCTGTAGGGCCTGTCGAGCGGGCCAGAGGCCATGAACTTTTCATCCGGGCCGCCTCCCTCCTCATTCAATCCGGCAAAAAGGCGCAGTTCGTCATTGCAGGAGAAGGAGAGGAGATATCCAGCCTCTCCCGGCTCGCCTCCGAAGCCGGACTGGACAGGTGCCTGACTTTTGTGCGGGATTTCGCAGCCTACCACGAAGTGCTGGACGCCCTTGATGTCGTGGTGCAGAGCGCCCGGGTTGATGTGTCGGGATTCAGCATGCTGGACGCAATGGCTTGCGGGAGGCCCGTGGTCGCATTCAATACCGGCACGGCATGTGAAATCATTACCGACGGCAAAACAGGGTTGATCGTACCCGAAGAGGACGCCGGGGCCCTGGCGGCTGCGATGGCAAAACTTGCCGACAACCCCGGGCTGGGTCCCCGACTAGGCGAGGCAGCCCGGCACAGTGTCCGGGAGAAGTTCAATATCAGCAAGACCGCCGATTCCGTTGTCGGGTTTTATCGGCAAATTCTGGCAGAACATGACTGAGAACGCAGACCAAGATGTCCGGATCCGCACCTATTGTATCAACGTAGGAGGAACCCCTGAAACGGCTCGCCTGGATGCCTACCTGAGCTCCAGGTTCCCCGATTATTCCCGGACATTTATCAAAAAACTGATAAAGAACGGCGGGATCGAAGTCGACGGCTCGCCGGTGAAACCATCCTACAGCCCGGCCGAAGGCGACCGGATCGTCGCCCGCATCCCCACGCTCAGGCACGAATCGGTCGAACCGGAAGAGATCGACCTGGACATCCTTTATGAAGACGAATGGATCCTTGTGATCAACAAACCGTTCGATATGGTCGTTCATCCATCGCGGGGCCACCAAAGCGGCACTCTCGTCAATGCGGCCGCCTACCACTGCAAAAATCTCAGCTCCTGCGGTGGCGGGCTCCGTCCCGGAATAGTTCACCGCCTGGACAGGGACACGACCGGCGTTATCGTCATGGTGAAAGATGATTCGGTCCACGAGGAGATAGCAAAACAATTCGAAGAACGCACCGTGGAAAAGGAATACGTGGCGATATGCGAGGGAGAGGTGGAACTGGATGCCGACATGATCGATGCGCCGATCGGCAAACATGCCAGGGCCAAAGAAAAAATGGCGGTCAGGTACGACTGCGGAAAATCCGCCCGCACAGCTTACGAGGTGATCGAGCGCATCGGGAACACCAGCGTGGTCTGCTGCCGGCCCGTCTCCGGACGCACGCACCAGATCAGGGTGCACATGCGATTTATCGGCCACCCGCTGGTCTGCGATCCGCTGTATGGCCGGGGCGGAGCAATATTTCGCAGCGACCTCACCGGGGAAGATCATTACCCGTCGGAACAGCCCGTTCTGGGAAGACATGCCCTGCACGCGCGGCATATAAGGCTTTACCACCCCGGGCTGAAAAAAACGGTGTCGTTCCAGGCGCCGCTCCCGCAGGATATGGAAAACCTGATAGAACTCCTGCGGGATCTCGCGCGCGGGTGAGCAGAGGCGCCGGATCCGCAACAGGCAAAGGCGGTGATCAACCATGGCCGGGACGAAAGCTCTTATAAACTATGACATTACCGGCGTGCAACCTTCCCCGTTTGCCATGGTCGGGGTTACCCCGAACATTCATAAACCAACGGCAACGAATAATTTGTAGTTTGCAAGTTTTATGCTGCTTTCTTTCCTCCATACGCTTCATTGGCGGCTTCGCCGTCGACTTTTCCTATGTTCGAGCTCTCAAGGTCGAATCGCGAAAAGTCCCTCAGAGCCTC
>PUMZ01000047.1 GCA_003551565.1 Candidatus Brocadiaceae bacterium
CCCGATGGAGCCGGAACCAGTCATTGGGATAGTGTTGAGTTCATTGTCGATTCGATAGACCCTAGCATAACAATACATACCCCTGAACAAGATGAGCATCTTGATGAAGAAGATGTTTATGTTGATTGGTCTGTAGGCGATGTTCCTTCTGGTATCGATAGGTGTAGGGTAAGGATAAACAGTGGTAGTTGGATAACTGTTGGAACTGATACATCTTATACCTTTGAAGGTGTGAGTGACGGAGAACATCAGATCGAGGTCGAAGTTAGAGATAATGCCGGCAATACAAACGAAGAAACGGTTGACTTCACCATAACTACCAAACCACCGGAAATCGAAATTACTATCCCCTCGGAAGGCTCGTATTTCAACAGAGACTGGGTCGATGTGAGCTGGGATCTTATATACGTCGGTTCTGCTGGAATCAGTAGATATGAAGTAAATGGTGAGTGGTCCGGTACTTCTACTGGTCATACTTTAGAAGGTCTCGAAGATGGTGAGTTGGAGATAGAGGTCTGGGCACTCGATAACGTAGGTAACACCGCAACGGATTACGTTAATGTAACTATAGATACTACTGATCCTGATGTGAGTATAACATCCCCTTCGGATGGCGATTATATTAATGATGCCGAAGTGCAGATAGAATGGACCTGCACTCCAGGAGCTTCTGGAATTGACTATTACGAGGTCAATGGTGAAAATGTGGGAACAGACACAACATACCTGTTTGAAGCTGAAGATGAAGGTGAACAGGTAATCACGGTGAAAGCTGTCGATAATGCAGGTAACTCCGGTGAACATGAAATAACCATCACCTTTGATTTTACACCCCCTGAGATCACGATACTGTATCCTGAAGATGGTGAATACATCTCAGAAACGAACGATGTCCTGGTCGAGTGGTCCGGATATGACTCCATTTCGGGAATCAGTCATTATGAAGTAAGGTTGGATGATGGTGATTGGATCGATGTGGGCGATGATACCGAATACAATTTTACGTCGCTACCAGATGGTGAATACACCGCATACGTCCGCGCATGGGATGTTGCAGGTAACAGTAATACTACTTATGTCACGTTCGAAACTAACCTCGGTCCTTACATAGAGATAACATCCCCTGAACAAGGAGATATGTTCGCAACCGATGAGATCACAGTTGAATGGACGGGATACGACGACGTTGTCGGTATAGATTTCTATCAGGTAAAGATCGACTACGGTGGTTGGATATCCGTTGGTTTAGATGAAGAATATACGTTTACGGATGTGTACGACGGAGAACGCTCCATCGAAGTCCGTGCCATCAACAACGAAGGTGACGTTGCTCTAGATAGTGTGGATTTCATAGTCAATACCGACGATCCAAATGTGATAATCACATCTCCGGTTAGCAACGAAGTGATAAGTGTTGATCACGTCACAGTTAACTGGACGGTGGAAGATGCCGACTCCGATATCGTACAATACAATATCCGTATCGGCGCACAGGATTGGATAGACGTAGGTACCAATGAAACATATACATTTGAAAGCTTAAATGATGGAACCCATGTTGTTGAAGTAGAAGCTATAGATTATTTCGGGAGAGATAATCGTGATTTCGTATCTTTCAAAATCGACACGACACCCCCCGAAGTAAATATAACAGCACCTTCCGAAGGATCTTACCATTCACAACGAAATATTACGATTGAATGGGAAGGTCACGACGAAACATCAGGAATAGATCATTACTATATACGCATCACCGGTCAAGATTGGATCTATGTTGACGACTCTACCAGTTATACCTATACGAACATGAGTGCGAACACCTATATCGTAGAGGTTCGGGTATTCGATAAAGCCGGTCACTATTCGACAGCATCGGTTCAGTTTACATTGGACACCCACCCACCATTATTCTATTATCTTACTTCTCCAGAACAACCTGTAGATGATACAGAGGTTCAGATAGAGTGGGAAGCGGAAGACCCCGTTTCAGGCATCGAGTATTACGAACTCAGATTAAATGATGGAGATTGGTTCCATTTTGATAAAACACCTGGTCGTTATGAAACATATACATTCACAGATCTTGAACACGGTGAGTACACCGCGTACGTCCGAGCATGGGACCATGCAGGTAATCACAATGTAACCAGCACGGAATTTATGGTGGACCTATCTGATCCAAGTGTAGAGATAATCCACCCTGTAGATGGTGGTTTTGTAGCCGAAACCGATGTTACGATAGAATGGGAGGGTACGTTTGATGTTGTGGAATATATCATCACACTACCCGATGATTCCGAAGAAAGCGTCGGTACAAATACTACATATGATCTTTTTGACCTAGATGCCGGCTATCACACAGTCTCCGTTACCGCAATAGATCACTTCGATAGGTCTTTTGTAGATACTACCACTTTCTTGGTTGATGTTGAAAAGCCTTTCATAAACATCACTGCACCAACTGAATACTATCATCCCGTCCAAAATGTTACTGTCGAATGGGAAGGATATGACAATTATTCAGGCATCTCTCACTTTGAGATACGACTGAACGATGGTGAGTGGACCGATGTAGGCACAAACGAGTCGTACACTTTTATCGACCTGTCTAGTGGTGTTTATGTTGTTGATGTCCAAGCATGGGACTATGCAGGTAACCACAATTTAACCAGCACTGAATTCATGGTAGATATAGACGCTCCCATCTTAGAGATCACAGAACCAGACGACGGTTCTATGTTTGACTTCGATGAAATCACTGTTAAATGGGATGGTTCTGATGATTATTCTGGTTTGAGCCATTATCTAATCCGTTTAAACGACGGTAATTGGACAGATGTGGGTATGAACACCCAGCAGGTCTATTCCGATCTACCCAGTGGTGAACACACGGTTTACCTGCAGGCAATCGACAACCTGGGTAACACTGCAGAAGAAAATGTGACCTTTGTCGTGGATACTGAAGATCCGATAATTAATATAACACATCCTGAACAGGATAGTTATCTGGCACAGACCAACGTGAGTGTAGAATGGGTTGGATATGACGACTACTCCGGTATCGATTATTACCTAATACGCCTAAACAATGGGGCATGGACGTTCCCGGACAATGAAACCTATCATGTGTTCGAAGGTCTGACCGAGGGTGTGTATGATGTCGATGTTAGAGCAGTAGATAACGTTGGCAATCAAGACCAAGATAGAGTAACGTTCACCATCGACCTTACAGATCCAACCGTGAATATCACCAGCCCCGAAGATGATGAATTGGTAGATACCAGCGATGTCACGGTCACTTGGACCGCAAACGATAACTATGGTATAGCCTACAGTGAAATCAGGATGGACGAGGGCGAATGGATCGATGTGGGCTCCAACACCCAATATGTTATTGAGGATGTGGAAGACGGAGAACACACGATCGAAGTAAGAGTGTTTGACTTTGCCGGTAATTCCGACAGCGATATCGTCTCCATAATGGTGGATGCAACGCCCCCTGTGGTTTACATAACGTCGCCGGAAGAAGGTGCATATCTGCCAGGTAGCTCTGTTAATGTAGTGTGGGAAGGCTATGACAATGTTTCAGGTATAGACTACTTTGAAGTAAGGGTAAATCAGGATTCCTGGAACAACGTAGGCACCTCCACGAGCCACACCTTTTATGGTTTAGGCGACGGTGAACATACTGCAGAAGTGAAAGCCGTAGATATGGCTGGTCATGAAACCATTGACGCGGTAAACTTCACCATCGACTCTGTCCCACCATCCGTTGAAATCACATCTCCATCAGATGGAGACTATGTATCAGATTATCCTGTTACTGTAGAATGGGATGGTTCTGATGATTATTCCGGTTTGGATGGGTATGAGATACGTATCGATGACGGAAATTGGACGAGCGTAGGCATGAATACAACACACGACTTCTACTTAGAAGACGGTGTATATACGGTTGATGTAAGGGCAACTGATAACGCTGGAAACACCGCAAGTGATACAGTATCGTTCACGGTGGATACCACAGCACCCAATATAACCATCATCACTCCTGATGAAGGTGATATGCTCAATGAGAGTGATATCCTACTCGAATGGAATGTGAGTTCCGGTTCCCCAATATCTGAACAGATGGTTAGACTGAATGACGGAGATTGGATCGGTGTCGGTACTAATTACTCATATCTCTTTGAAGATGTTGAAGAAGGGAACGTCACTCTGTCTGTATTGGTTATAGACGACGCGGGTAACTCAAATACTGAAAGTGTCACGATCCTTGTGGACATGACTCCGCCGGAAGTAACAATAACTTACCCCGAAAATAACCACGAAACTAAAGATAGCGAGATAACGGTAACATGGAACGCTTCTGACGACCATAGTGGAATCAGTCATTTCGAAGTAAGACACGACGATGGCGATTGGATCTATGTGGGCGACGATACCAATTATACGTTTACAGAATTGGATGAAGGTTTGCACAGATTCTACGTGAGAGCATTCGATGGTGCAGGTAATATTGGTGATGATAATGTCCATGTATATGTTGATCAAACACCACCAACGATAGAGATAACCTCCCCTGGTGAAGGTGAGATACTGTCAGATAGCGATGTTCTCTTCACATGGTCAAGTGTTGACTTCAATAGTGGTATTGATTACTTCGTACTCGAGTTCGACGATCTAACCAGAACATTTGATGCGGACGAAAACTCCTGGACACATCATGGAACTGATGATGGTCACTATACGGTGGTTATCACAGTTTATGATAACGTTGGTAATATGAACTACACGTCAGTAGATTTCATAGTCGATACTACCCCACCGGAGTTGGAGATAACATCTCCAGATGACGGAACGATGATAGGAGAAGAAAACCTATCGGTTGAGTGGGTAGCACACGACAACACCACGTCCGTGGATTACTACGAAGTACGGGTTGATGATGAAGACTGGATTTACGTCGGTGAGAACACAAGCTACGAATTCACCGATCTGCAGCATGGAGACCGCGATATTCAAGTAAGGGCATTCGACGAAGCCGGTAATTACGCAATAGATTCAGTTGTGATATCCGTTAACATATTACCTCCTGAACTGGAGATAACCCATCCATACGATAGTCAATTGATAGATACTGAGTACGTTAATGTAACATGGGATGCATACGATGAATACGGTATAAGTCACTATAGAGTCAGGTTAAATCAGGGTAGCTGGATAACGACCTACAACCAATACTATAACTTCACAGTCGATTCTGGGGATTATACGGTATATGTCGCTGCTTACGATGAGATGAATAACGTTGCTATGGAAAGTCTTGATTTCTATGTGGATGTTGATGCACCCGTTGTAGAGATCACATCGCCTGATGACGGTGAAACCATAGAAAACGATGCTGTAACTATTGAATGGACTGGATATGATGAACACAGTGGTGTGGACCATTATCTCATTAGTATCAACTACGGTACATGGATAAACGTAGGGAACGATACACAGTATGAATATGATCCATCCAATATCGGTGTGCATAACATACGTGTGCGTGCCGTGGACCATGCAGGTAACTATGATAGTGATAGCGTCGAGTTCATTTACGAAGATACGATACCACCAGTAGTGAATATAACCTCACCTGAAGAAGGATCAATACAGGACGATGAAGTAACAATCACATGGGATTATTTCGATAACGAAACCTTTGTGGTCGAGTCCGCAACAAGGATACAGCTGAACTCTTTGGGCTGGTTTGAACCTGACTACTACGATTCACACACATACACCGGACTAGATGACGGACAACACACTGTCAGAGTAAGAGTAGAAGATGAAGCCGGTAATCAGAGGATCGCATACGTTAATTTCACCGTCGATACCTCTGCACCAGAAATAGATATCTTATCACCAACCGATGGTGAGTGGTTTAACCATGTTAATGTAACCGTCGAATTCGAAGTGGTGGACGCTGCTATCGAAAGTGTCGAATTGCGGTTGAATGAAGGTGGTTGGATAGATGTAACCGGTTTGAACAACTACACTCTAACAAATCTGAATGAAGGTCATTACATCGTTGAGATCGTTGCCGAGGATGTGTTAGGAAGAAGTGTAAATGAGACGGTGACTTTCAACATAGATCTCACAAAACCCGGTGTTGTTATAATCGCACCTGATGATGGGTTCGTCACAAACGACGGCTCTGTCTATGTGGAGTGGAACAGCACAGATGAAATATCGGGTGTTGAATACTCCGAAGTTAGGTTCGGTGATGAAGATTGGATAGGTGTGGGCTCTGAAAGTTCGTATCTCTTTGAAGATGTCGAAGAAGGTGCTCATACAATATCAGTAAGAACCGTCGATAACGCCGGAAACTACAATGTTACATCCATACAAATAATCGTTGATCACACAGAACCAGAAGTGTCTATAACACCTGTAGATGAGTATGTTGGTGATGATACTGTCTCCCTATCTTGGAGCGGTGACGGTCAGTTATCAGGCATATCTCATTATGAGGTCAGACTCAATGATGGTGAGTGGATCAACGTTGGAGATGATACAAGCTATGACTTCTCGGATCTAGTCACCGGTGAATATGTGTTCTATGTGAGAGCAATTGATAATGCTGGCAATTATGAAACGGACTCTATCACCGTATCCGTAGATCTTACTCCCCCAACAGTGGAGATCACAACACCTTCGGACGGTGATTGGTTCCTGGATGGTACAGTAGATGTAGAGTGGACCGCGGAAGATGATGAAAGCGGTTATTCTCATTCACGTATCAGGATAGATGAAGGAAGTTGGATAGAGATGAATAACACCCATCATGTATTCGAAGGATTAGAAGATGGTGAATACGTTATCACCGTTGAAGTCTATGATATGGTGGGTAATTCTGCATCCGAATCGATATCTGTGTTTGTGCACTATTCAACACCGGAACTCGAAGCTGAGCCGAGAAACGATGTGGTCACCTCTACCGAGGTTGGCATACGTCTTAGCTCACATACTAGCATGTCTGAAGTATCGGAGATACGGATGGATCTAAACAGTGATTTCAGCGGATACGATAGTTGGGTTGAGTACGAATCTACAGTTTATTTCGAACTACCCGATGTTGAAGGCGAATACACCATCTATATACAAGGTAGAACCCCACAAGGAAAACTTACCACCATCGACAGCGTTACAGTGATCTACGACGATACACCTCCCACCGGAACCGTCGTTCCCGAGGTATATATGTCTCCCGAAACTGACTTTGTGCTACAGATGAATGCAACTGACAACATCGGAGAAGTGACACAGATGAAAGTCGCAAACAGCATGGATGAAATGGTGGAGATCGACTGGATTCCTTTCGAGAGTATATATGTACACACCGTTCCCGAAGTACATGGTCCTCATGAGATATATGTGCGCTTTAGAAACGATAACGGCCTTGTGTCAGAAACATTTTCGTGTGAAGTGTACCTGAATATAGTTGGACCGGAAATAACCTCCATCAACATGACAGCCGAAATCACCGATGCCGCTAACTTAACGCAAGAGATCACCTGGGAATATGACGAAGCCGGCGATATAAGCCACTTCGACGTTTATCTGGGAACTCTAAACCCAGGATTCGTGCTGGTAGAGAGCAACATAACAGAACCCTCGGTGATGGTAACTTTCGAAGATAATACAACATCGATCTTGAGAATAGTTGCCGTTGATGAGTTTGGCAACGAAAACATCTCCGACACGGAGATAGTTGTGAACGTTAACTGGCCCCCCATAATCGAAAGGTTCGGGATACCTGAAGAAAGTATAGTTGGTGAACAGGACTTCTACATAAGTGCTACAGATCCTAACGGTGAAGATTTGGTCATCAGATGGTTCGTCAATGGTGAAGAAGCTGCAACCGGTTCTTCGTTCGGGCCAACCTTTACCGGCGAGGGTACGTACAATGTACGCGTTGAGGTAGATGATGGAACTCATGTTGTGGTCCGGGAACAAAACGTGGTTGTTAGCGAAGAAGATGGGTTCCCCTGGTGGATACTGCTACTGGTTGTAGGTGTAGGTGCTGCGGTTACCGGTGTGTCTTTCTATTTCTGGAGAGATAAAAAGAAGGCTTACGAACGTGCCCATATAGGACATTTGGATGACGAAGACACTGAAAAACGTGAGAGAATTGCAGAAGTGTACTGGAATCTCAAAGACACAACACTACGTGAGGCATACGAAGAATTAGGTATGAATATCAGTAAATCTGAATTTGAAGCTCAGACCGCACTCCTTGTGGGCTCTGAGTTAGAATTCGTACCCCGCGAAGATGGTGCGGACCGGTATGTTTGGGTAGGTCCTCCACCTGCTTTCGTGGATGATATCGTTGAATGCCCAGATTGTGGGGCAGCCGTTAGCGAAAGCGAAGGTATGTGTATGAACTGTGGTGAACCCATTGGCTACGATGAAACTGACGAAGATGTAGAGAAAACAGAAGGAAAACTTATGGATTGTCAGGTGTGCGGTGCGATCATAGAGGAAGATACAATCGAATGTCTTGAATGTGGAACACTTCTCGATAAAGATGATGACGATGAAGATGAGTTGATCGAAGATATCGAAGATGTCTATGTGTGCCCTGAATGCCATGAAGAAATCGACCTAGATGATGAAGTATGTGAGAACTGTGGTGTCGAACTAGACAGTATTCAGAAGGTTGACGAAGACGAATCAGACGAAGACGAACCGGCAGACGAAGATGAACCGAAGATACGGATGTTCTGTCCCAAATGTGACGATGAAATTCAACCAGACACGTCAGAATGTGGTGGCTGTGGAAAGTCCTTCAGATCCGGAGAAGAAGATGATGAAGTAAAAGTGGAAGGCATCAACGGACATAGTACGATGTCATATATGGTGGCTTCACGCATGGCGACAGAAGATCCCGAAGATAATTCCACCGTTGACGACCTTGCAGAAGCACTGAACAGTGGAGCTGACTCCAAAGGTGAAGAGAACGATGAAATTGATGAATCTGAACAGCCCGATGAACCTGAAGAGCCCGAACTTGAGGATTTCGATGAGTTCATGGGCACAGTCGCCGATAGAGGGGTTGATGAACTGTTGTTCTTAGATGAACTGGACCATCCCTTCGTTCCCCACATAGTTAACGACTTA
>PUMZ01000233.1 GCA_003551565.1 Candidatus Brocadiaceae bacterium
TCGGCGTGCAGCACAATCGCCCCCTGCGCCTCACCGTCCCGGACCAGCACCACCGCCTCCCCCTCATCCGCCCCGACCGCCGCGATGCCGATCACGAAAGCGTTCCCCGGGGAAACGTATTGATTGTCCACGCCCAGCCCCGAAGGGGCGTGACAACCTTCGCATCCGGATTGTGTTCCGCCCCTTGCGGGGCTGGTTGTATTGCGTGTTCTCCGTTCCCCCGGGCTCCCTTCGGGTCGCCCGGGGCTACCTGTCTGCGCCTGCCTGTCGCTTCCGCGACGCAGACAGGTGCAACCTGCCTGCCATGCGATGGCGCAGGCACGGCGCACAGGCAGGCGGCGCTTGCTTTCTGCCACATCTGCACCATCGAGCACGCGTGAAATAAGCGGCCAGATAATCCAACTGCCCCGGGAAAGTCCATTACCTGCCGCCCTCGCGCCGGAGTTTGCTCTCTATCCGAAACAAGCAGTGAACAGCGTCAACCCATCCCCACAGCGCATGCCGTCCGGACCAGGGGATCCTCCGGCAGGTGTTCCCCGGCATAGGATTAAAAAATATCAGGCGGCTTTGCATTGCGTTGCGGTCATACGCAGTCTTCCCGGATTTCTTCCCACGCCTTTATCAGGGCATTGACGTTCCGTTCAGCGGTTTCAGGGTCCGCGTTCTGATAATCCACCGAATCCCCGGGTCCGAGGATGAACCCGCCGCCCGGAGAAAGGTCTTTTACCGCATCGAACACCGCACGGCGGACTCCGGCCATCGTTCCGCGTTCCAGGACGTGATAGTTGTTCACACCACCGTAAAATGTTACGTCGGCGCCGATCTCGCGTTTGAGTTCGTCCAGCCCCATTCCGATCACATCCGGGTCAACGTTCGAATAGATGTCGAACCCGAGATCCCTGAAAATATCAAGCATCGGAGCGGCTCTTGAATCCATGATGTAGGTATAGCAGGCCCCGGCCCGGTGAGCGGTGTCGATTTCTTCCTTCAGCGGTCCGAACAGATATTTGCGGAACGTGCCGGGGGGCCAGAACTCGCAGTTTTCGTACCATCCCCTCCTGACGACCAAATCAACACCCGCCTCGAGCTGGATCGCGAGCAAGGCCCGGTTCCACTCCGACACGATCCCGACATAACGTTCCACAAACGCCGGGGACAGGATGGGGGACATCGCAACCGTTTCGAAACCGGACATCCACAGCAGCGGATCACCCACACCGGGCAGGTGGCCGGCAAACAGGACGCCTTTTTCCTCGCAGAACTTCGCCGTTCCGGCCGCCCGCTTCCGGTACCCCTCCAGTTCCTCACCCTCCGGGGGCTGCAATATGTGCTCCAGAGCGTCAAGGTCCTCTTCGTCCTCGACCAGATACTGTTTCGATCGGGAGGGCGGAACGTTGTGATCGGAAAACAGCCTGACGCTCTCATACGGGTAATCGTATCGACGCACGACCTGCCTTAAGGCGCCGCGTGGCGTTAAGTATTCCCTGACCATGAGCGGGTATTCTTCCTGCGGATGTTGCTCCTCCCATTCTTTGATCCGAACACCGGACATCGAAAAATACGGCGGAGAGATCTGAACGGCGCAGTCGATTCCCATTTCGAGGTAACGGGCGGCCCGCTCGAACACGTCGGGGTGGCGCTGGAGCATGAACCGGACCACCGGATGGCCGACGCCTTCCAGGCACATCGGCAGATGATCGACGGGCTCACGTTTGAGTGTCGCCCTGATCCGTTCTTTCGAGGTCATCTGTGCTTTTGCCATCGTTCCGGGCCCTCGCGCCTTTTGATTATCGCCAGGTTTCCCCGGCGGGGGGATCGACGGTATCGCGGTAGGTCTCCCACATATCGTCGACGAACCGATCGAACACCGTGCTGCCCTGCCGGATGCCGGGGTCCCAGTCGAGCTGCTCGCGGATTTGCGCGACAAACGGCCCGTCGTCCTCGGTCATCCAGCGATCCACGTAGGCGAAGAACGCGTCGTGATCCCAGACGTCTTCGGCCCCGAGCAGCCGAATCGCCAGCGCCTGACCGACCCACGAGATGGAGGTGCAGCAGCGCCGATAGGATTCGGACATCGTGGGACGTTCCCCGGGCCACTCGGCGGGCTCGAGGTGTTCGTAAGGACCGCGGTCCGGGTAGCGGTCGGGATTGCTTTCGTAGGCTTCCGGATACTGGCCGGTAAAGCGGACCTTCGCTCCCGTCCAGGCGTCTCCCCACTCGGTATGCTGATCCTCCCCGAAGACCGCCTCGGGAGCGTTTGCGGCGATATCGAGCATGCGCTGATCCTGGAGCATGACCGCCGCCAGCACGATCGGGAGCTTGCGTCCGTTTCCGAATCCGCCCTGTGCCGGCCAGCCACCGCCGCGTTCGGCGACCGCCCAGTTGTCGATACCGACCTGAATCATGCCGTAGAGGAGTGCGGTTTTCTGCTCCTCCGGTTCGTCTCCGAAAAGGCGAAGAGCGCCGATGGAGACTGCCCGGCCCACTTCCCGTCCGTATCCGGGCATGTTCTGTACGGCGTGGATATCACGGCTTGCCCATCCGCGCACGTGATCGATCCAGGGGCGTTCGAACATGCGTGCGGTTTCTTCCATGGCGGGGGCTGATTCGGGAAGTTCCAGCCGGAGGAGGCGTTCCCATTCGATGCCCCGTGCCAGATGGATATGATTGTTTCCGATATCGGCATACCCCGGCCGGAAGGCATCCCCGGGGACCGGCTCCTCAAGGCAGGTCAGCACGGCCATGGTCTTCAGAGGCGACCTTGCGGGCCTGTCCCGATGCGGGCCGTGCAGCACTTCGTTTCGCGAGCGTTCTTCGAGGCTGATGGAGGAGACCAGCGAATCTCCCGGTTCCATACGCAGCGGAAATTCCGCGCCCCGGGCCAGGTGCGCCTCCCTGATGTTGACGAACCTGCCGTCGTAGGCGGTGACGCCATCGACGGGGGGGTTGAGCATTGATCCGTTCCGGAACGTCTCGCCGGCGCCGGTGGCCGGCGGCGTAACGGATTGTACCGTAACGGGTCCCACCACGTAGTAATCACCACCGACAAACCGCCCGACCCTGACCGGTTCCTCGAAACTCCAGGTGATGCCGTAACGGGTCACCTCCTCCTTCAGCGGCAGATCTTCCGGTTCCGGAGCCTCCGGCGGGTTCTCATGCGTATAAACGGGAAGGGCCCCGACCTGCACTCCGCATGTCAACGCCGCTGCGGCAAAAGCTGCACATACCATCGCATGCAGTCCCTTCAACGGTTTCCGATACATTTTTTGCCTCCTTCGTGGTGTTGTTACTAACGCCATTCCACGATGCACATTCTTCATCCGGCGCCGGCGCCCTCCAGATGCTTACGTTCGTACTCTGTGATCTCTGCGACGCTCTGCTGGGTCGTTGCAGATGTTGCGTCCGCAAAGTTGGCGGAGAACCACCGGCGTTCAGCGCGTTACTTCAATTCCTTGCTATGTTTTTGAATTTTCAGGATGGCATCGACAATGCCGTCCATATCCTCCCTTGCGCCCAGGAGAGCATGGTGTTTCAAAACGACCTGTTCGTTTTCACAGGCGTGCTCGGCATTGGGACATTTTGTTGCGGTGTAATCTATCGTCTGACCGTAATGGGGGCATGCCACCGGGCACTGCTTATCTCCGAAATTCATCTCCTGAAACAAAGGATATTGGTATATGGGCTTCCCGTAGGCGCCCCAGCAGGGGACTCCTTCGGCTTGCAATGCTTCGATAAATTTCCCCTTTTCTATCCGGTTAAAATGTGATTTGTCGTAGCGGAGCACGAAGAAATAATACCCGCGTTTTGTTATTCGTTCGTCCCGTTTCAAGGGTTTTATCCCTTCGACTTTCCCGAGTTCTTTTGCGAGGTATTCACCATTATCGTGTTTGACTTCCAGCTGTTCCTTGTAGCGTTCCAGCTGGCACAGAAGCAGGGCGCCCTGGAATTCAGCAATCCTGTAGTTCCAGGCGGGCAGGTAAAAATCATAGAAACCCTTATGCTCCAGCCTGCCTATGTGGTGATACGAATAACTTGTGTAAAACAAATCCTCGTCGTTGGTGGTAATCGCCCCTCCTTCACCGGACGTTATTGCCTTCGACATCTGAAAACTGAACGTTCCGGCGTCCCCGATCGACCCGACCTTTTTATTGCGCCATTCCGTTCCGTGGGCATGAGCGCAGTCTTCAATGACTTTCAGCTCATACTTGCGTGCAATCTGCATAATCCTGTCCATATCCGCCGGATAGCCGCCGTAATGGACCAGGCATATCGCCCTGGTTTTTTCGGTTATTTTACGTTCGATATCGGCAGGGTCCATCTGATATGTTTCCGGATCTATATCGGCGAAGACGGGCACAGCGTTGACCAGCAGAGGCGCCGTGCCGGTCACCACAAAACTGATGGACGGTACGATAACCTCATCACCGGGGCCCAGCCCGGCAGCTTTCAGGGCCAGTTCCAGAGCGACAGTGCCGTTCGGCACCGCCAGGACATGATTCACGCCGTTGAACTTTGCAAATTCGGCCTCAAATTCGCCGGAAACAGAATCCCGCTGCTCTTCCAGCGAGCCGCCCCGCCACCACCGGCCGCTCTCTAACACTTTCAAGACGAGTTCCTTCTCCTTCTCTCCGTAGACGGGAAAGGTCACGTTGGAAAAGGAAACACTTGGTTCGCCGCCGTTGATCGCCAGTTTGCCGGCCATGTCATACTCCTCCTGTGCAGCTAAGGGATAGTGCGGAAAAAGTGACTGTAGATGTTTCTGTGAACCCCGTTCGTTCCCATCGGAACAGGCCCGGTGGAAGAATCTCCAGAAATAACGTGGTTCACTGAGAACTTATAAGTTATTTCAATTGCTGTTGTCAAGCTGCACGGTCACCGGCGCCGAAGCGAACGTATTGCCGAGCTCATCGGTGGCCACCGCCGTCAGCGCATAAGGGCCGTCGCCGAGACCGGCGGTGTCCCAGGACCGTACGTAAGGTTCTCCGGTGACCGGTTCGCCCAGGTCTTCTCCATCCAGCAGGTACTGCACGTTCTGTATCCCGTGGATGCCGAAGGTGGTTGTTTCCAGTTCCACCATACCGCTCACCGCATCGCCGTCGAGCGGCGAAATAATTGCCGCAAACGGAGGCGTATCGTCCGCGCCTTCCGCCTCGTGCCGGTATGCATCCCACATTGCCGCTACGAAGCGGCTCCTGTACTGTCCGCCATCGCGATTCTCGCCATGTCTTTCGGGAAAACGCCCGCCTCCGGCTATGGCCTCGCCCGGCCGGTCCGGATCCGGACCGTAAGTTACGCCGCGGTTGCCGGGATCACCGTCAAAGGGCGCGTAAGGATCCGGCCGGGCCCATGTGCCGTGAAGCACCCACCGGTCCACATAGCATCGCACCTTATCCAGCTCCGCAAGGTTCCATGCTTCCTTGAGCGCCGGCATCAGGTGCGTGGCAAGCACTTCCCCCTTGTGCGACTGCGAGGTGATGTTCTGATACGCTCCCCCGGGAGGCCCTCCGCCGTCGATGTGGCCGTAAGGGTCAGAGTGCGAGCGATTTCCCTGCCCGGTCTCGACATAGGTCCAGTATCGCCCTTCATCGATGGTTTCATTTCCCCACAGGGCGAGACCGTTTGAGTTCTCCCTCCTGTGGAACATCCTGTTGCCGTGGAAGAACTCCGCCTCCCGCAGCAGCTCCTTTGCCTCGTCGATATCGAGCATAACGGCGGCGAATGCCGGCGCAAGCCGGTGCCCGGGCTGATGCCCTCCTCCGGACGGCCAGGTCTGTCCGAGATAAATCATGTGGATCTTATCGATGCCGAACTGCACGAACTGAACCAGGGCCGGGAGTTTCTCCTCCAGATCGTCGCCGACCATGAGGCGCATAGCTGCATTGCTTTGATTGTCGGTGTTTCGGGGCTGATAATTTGCCATGCTATCCTGCGGGCGTAAAGCCCTGCCGGTCCCGCCCCCTTTGTGGTCCATCTGGAGCGGGCGGTACCGTTCCACGACCGAATCGAGGTCCGGCGTGTGGGGAACCGGTGCGTACGACGGAAGCAGGTCGGTTCGCAGGTCGCCAACATAATAGTAGGGCTTATCATTTCCCACATACGGCGGACGGAACACTTCGGCCCCGTTCCCCGGCGGCACGTCATCGACGACGGTCAACACCGCCGCAGACCTGACAACCGGCCTCCTCTCGCCCGAGGAGACGGTCTTGACGATAGATTGGCTGCCTTCGGCCGTATAAGGCAGATCCGGGACGAGCGAAGCATCCGGGGATCCGGTACCTGAATCGAACCCCTGCGGCCCTTCAACCACCGGATTAACTTCCCACCCATGCTCGATATATGATACTATTAAATCTCCGGTGCCCCGCCGTTCGCCGTCGCAATACCAGCCGTAACCAGGATAGTGTTCTTCAACATGTGCGCGGCAGGCATTCAGCGCTGCGCTTCCCCCCGTGCAAAGCTCACCTCCCAGGTTGTGGTAATCGACCTCCGCGTCCGGCTCGATGCGGGTGATCGTCACCGGCCCCACCACCCACGGATCACCGTTGGCGAAGGTGCCGGTTGTGTAGTCCCCGTCGAAATGGAACGTGATGCCGGTGTTCTCGACGGTAACCCGGTCCTTCATTTCCACCTCGCCCGGCTCGACCAGGACATGGTTTGAACCGTCGGGAGAAGGTGTTCCCATGCCGGGATCCGTCTTCTCCGCCCCGTCCGGTTCGTTCGATACAGCCTCCGCCCTCTCATCGCCGGCCCGTTCGGTCTCCGCCTGCCCCCTTTCAGCCGGCGCAGATCCGTCGTCCTGGTGTGCAGGCCGGCCGTAGTGAAAAAAGGCGGCAAGCAGAACCGCCGCCGCTACGATCGCAGCTGTTGTCAGTGCCTTCCCACGCACATCCGGCGTCCTTCCGCTCCTTTTGGTCTTCATGATCTTTTTTCCCCTCATCGGAATCGAAGTTTTCATCGCATCTGTCCCTTGCCGTTCCCTCGCAACCGGTCGGGCATTTTCCGCCACTGTATGACAAGCCAGGCTTTGCGTTTCACCTCTTCCAACCGGCCGTGTTTGAGCAGGGCACACCGCGGATGCTGTTACTGCAATATTTCCAGCGGAAACTCGCGGTATTCCCCTTCCAGCGTCCAGCGGATGCGATAAGTTCCGGGCGGCAACTCACCGGTATCCCAATGCAGATTGAAGATAAAAGGGGGCCGCCGGAGCTCGGTCTCCTGCAGCACGTCCGGTTCTGTGGAACCATCTTCGCTGTGCAGCTCTATCTTCAGCTCTCCACCGAGCCGTCCCTGGCAGGCTATGAATACGGATTCGCCCTTTTCCGCCACGGAAGGCATCACCGCCGCCATTGTGATCGTGCTGCATGGGTTGAAGGGGAAGTCCAGCACTTCTTCTTCCATATCCGCATAACGGCGTTCGTATCCTGCCTCCATTCCGGAGGTTACATTGTGATAGTAAGCGTGCTGGTGGGTGTCCGGCGAGAGCCTCTGCTCGTAGATACGGCGCACTGTGGAATCGAACGGGGCCAGCGAACTCCACAATGTTCCGGCGTAGCGTCCGTCGGGGCGTGGAGAGGCGAGCCTGATCTCGCCGAAAGCGGCCTTCTGCACTCCGGCATTGGAATTGTCCCACTGAATATCCTCCATATCTCCGTTCCACATCACGTCGACGTTGGTGCGGACGAACCGTTTCATATCCTCCGCGTCGAACGTTATGCCGTGATGGTATGCCTCGACGAACGCCGCCACTTCGCCCGCCTGATAGTCTCTGTAAGGATGTGTGTTGATCCAGTGATCGAATTCCTGGCTGTTGTCCTTCCGCACGTCCCACGGGCCGAAAGGTTCCCAGTAGTTCCAGCTATAGTGGCCGTCATACAGATTCAACCGGCTTTTTGAAAAGTTGAATATTCGCAGTGCCGTTTGCCGCCACTTCTCATCGCCGGTGATGCGGTGCAGCCTTGCCGCCGTGACTCCCCATTTAACCTGCATGTTGATCGGGAGGGTGATGATGCGCGTGCCGGGAGGGGGTTCGTGCCATTGTTCGTCTTCGTCCTCGGTGAAAGTCCACGGCCAGGCGATGAAAACGCCGTATTCACCATCTTCGTGCCAGATATCGCGAGACATCCATTTTTCGAATTTTAACTCTTTTGCCAGTTCGACGTAATTTTGAGCCGCACGTCCGTACCGGTCTTCCAGTTCCGGTTCATCCTTCATCACGATGGCCGAGAACCTTACCATCGGTTCGATCATTATGGCGTCTCCTATCGGATGTTCGCCCAGTCTGTCTTCCATGCGGTACGCCGGACCGATCCAGCCTCTGCGCCCGTCGGGTCCCGTCAGCAGCAGCCCGATGCACCAGTCGAAATACTCGACCGCAGAATCCAGCCAGGAGGTATCCTTGGTGGCCAGGTAGGCATCCAGAAAACCGTCCATGGGGAACCTCGCGTGCCAGGTCCATGAATCCCCCGTGTAAGCATCCGACATGTACTGCCTGGCGTTGTTTTTGGCGCCGCTCAGGTAATTCTCCGGTGTCTGCCGGATGGAGGCGGATTCGGACCGGTCCTCGTTTTGAGCCTGTATCATGTTGGGAAGTAGAGAGCAAAAGACGGCAAACAACAGCGTCACAGAAATCCAACTTCGGACCGATCTTGCCGAACAGGACGTACATCTTTTTCCGTTATGGCTTTTTTGCATGGCTCTGTCCTCGCAATGAAATCCGGCTCGGGCCGCACGCATGCTTTCTGAAGCGAGCGCTTCTTGCTTTGTAGAAGAGCCTCCTGAGTGATATGATTGCGACTGATAAGCCGTTTTGTGCAGTTTTTCCATCACAAACAACATTTCGCCCCGATAGCAAACCTGGGTCGCGGCCGAAAAGGTAAAAGATTGCGATTGGCAATGGCCTTCAGTCGTCTTTTTCTTGAGCCCGCGAAACGGGCGAGACATTTTTAGCTTGAAGCGACCTTTCAGGCCTTTTCGGCCAGGCCCCTAGTGCTTACTTGCATAACTAAGGATAATTTTTGGTTATTTGATTTTTTACCGCAGAGATCGCAGAGTGCGCAGAGAACGGCTTCTATTACGATTGCGACCTTCTTTAAAATAATTATTCGTCTTTCTCTGCGTTCTCA
>PUMZ01000380.1 GCA_003551565.1 Candidatus Brocadiaceae bacterium
CCGCCCGCGCCCCCGACCGTCCAGCGCCTGAACCGGTGAAACACGCGCCGCTCGATTTCGCGCTGTTCCTCCGGACTCCAAAACTGCTCGCTGTAATTGCCGATACGCCGCCGCTCCAGGCCCTGTTGCCCGCCTGCGCGAACCGCGTAACCCACCAGCGTCAAAACCGCCTGAGTGAGGTTCGCAGGCCACAGCGCGCGATCGACGGCCGCGCCGTCGTGCGCCGAAGCCGTGCTTCCGTTCACGCCGCGGCGCACCGTCGCGGACGCCCCATCCACGGCCTCAACAAACATCTGCTCGTCGCCAACACGCAAGGTCATTCCCCGCTCGGCCACATAGGGCTCTGACAACGAGATTTCGGTTGACTCCGCGTCCGCAACGGTGGCCGTCACGCCGAGGCTGCGCCAAGGCGCACCGCTCTGGCCGTCGCCGTAGCCCCACGAGCCAGTGACGCGCAGCGAACGATCCGTAGTCAACAGCCACTCGCTGCGATGCCACGGGATCACGATCATCCATTTCGGCCACGAGTTGTCAGGCAACAGCACGAAATCGGCCGCGTCGAGCACCTGCGAAAACGTGCCGTCGCCCGCGCTGTCGACCGCGATTTCGTCAACGCTCAACACGTCGTCAACAAACGCCTCGCGCGCCGAAACCGGCGTGAAAATCCGCGACTCTTCCCGGACATAAAAATGGCGCCGCGAGAGACGGTCCGCCTCCCGCGACGCCGCTTCGATTAGCCGCGCCAACACTGCGTCGCTGGCGCCCGCGTCCGCGAGGAACGACTGCGCCTCATTGAGCGTTGCGTACCAATTCAAAGCCGATCTCCATCCTGGGAGCGCCGGCGTCCCCGCCGGCATAAAGCGCTCGGGAACGCCGGCGTCCACGCCGGCACACCAGAACCTTAGTTCACCACCTCCGCGACTGCGTCGATATTATGGCGGTGCGCCGGACCATAACCAGGGTAGAAACCCAGCGCCACCGCGCCCACAATCAGGGAGGACGCTGGGGAGGCCTCTTCGCCGACGGTCAGCAGGACGTCAACATACCGGTGGCCCTCAGGAAGCTCTTCGCGACGGATGTTCATCAGCACCACCTGGTCGCTGTCATCGTCGCCCGCCTCCGTGAGCTGTGTGATCGCTTTCCCGTCGAGGTCCTCGCTCGATCCGCTCTCCGCGACATCGTAGCTCCGCGCCTGCGCGTCCAGCGTCGCCGATGATCCGAGCGCGCCCACATGGATCTCGATAAGCACGCTTTCGAATTTACGCATATCGATCCGCTCGCCGCTCGCTCCCAGCACAGCCGTACCGGCCGATACCGACGCCGGCGCCAAATACGCCGCGACACCCGCCTGTTCGCTCGGCAACACATTCGGATTCGCCGAAATACCCATCACCTTTCTCCTCTAATGTTTACCAACCATAGGATCGCCGTCCTGGGATCGCCGGCGTCCTCGCCGGCACGCACGCGCGGCCTGACGTACCGTCCTCGTCCCGCGCAGCGTCGATCGCGTCCACGATTTCCTGTTTGGTCCACCGCGACGAAACCTCGACGCCAAGCGCCTCAGCGCGCGCGAGCA
Source organism: Candidatus Brocadiaceae bacterium (assembly GCA_003551565.1). Taxonomy (GTDB): domain Bacteria; phylum Planctomycetota; class Brocadiia; order SM23-32; family SM23-32; genus PUMZ01. The sequence goes on from PUMZ01000380.1 coordinate 1,577, forward strand.
AATCTTCCTTTGAGAACGCGCTGAGATCGCGCGTCACCTCATCGTAGTTGCCATCGGAGCGCTGATCCGCGCCCGTATCGCGTGTCTGTGTTTGCTCCCGCGGCGCAGGCTCGGCCGCGCCCCGGCGGATCCACCGCTGCGCCGAGGCTCGCCGTAACGCCACGACCTCGCCCTCTCGGTAGAGCGTCGGCGACTCGTACGCCGACGTGTCCCTCAAGAACCGGATCTTCATCGTTTCATCCTTAATCGTATCCTTTCCCGCCGCCGTCACGGCCGATTAGTCGCGCTTAGTCGCGCGCGGCCAACACTACGAAGTGCGATTTCGTGTTGGTGCCATTAGGCGGCGAAACCGACTCGGCCAAATAAGGTTGCCCGCCGACGCGCACCGTCCAACGGAAGGCGGTTAGATTCCAATCGAACCACAGATGGATCGACGTTGCCGCCTCGATCCCGCCTTCTTTACGGATAGCGTGATACCCACGCAGGCTCGCGAGCTGCAGGTCGCCCTGGTCGCCCAAGGTCCTCGCGTGCTCGGTCCACAGCACCGGAAATCCGAGCAGGCGCGCGTCGAACTGCTGCTGAATACCCTGATCGAGCGGCACGTAAACCGGCTGCTGGCCGATCGTGAGCTGAATCAATTGTGGCTCGACGTCGCTGTTGCCAATCCAGACCGGTGTCGAGCCAGGCACACGCAAAAGGCGAGATTTCATAGCCGAGATGTTGTTCACGCTGATCGTGTCGGCCGCCTGATCATCGTCCTTCGCCTGCACCACAAGCGCATCGCTGTTGTTGTACCCCAGCGGCTGATTGACGCCGTCGCCGTACAACACCGAGTCGTCGAGCTTCCAGTTGATCGCCTGCGCGGATTTCCGCGTCAACAGCGCGTTCAGCCGCGGCGCGTCCGCCAGAACCTCGTCCGTCGCTTTCACGAACGCGGCCAGCTTTTTCATGCGCGTCAGGCGCGGCTCGGTCTTGGCCTTGCTCGCCGTCATCTGTTCCGCTTCGCCGATCCAATGCGCCTGCACGCCGCTGCTGCCCCAGGGCGTCGTCTCGTCGGCCAATAGCTCAACTGAATTCGAGGCCGTAGGCTCTTGATCGGTCATGTTGAAGATACTGGGCTCCGCGAACACGAGCTCCCAGATCTCCTGCCGCATCTGGGGCGGCACCATCCAGCCGCCGTCCTCGCCAACCGATTCGCGGTGAAACGTAGACGGCGAACTCGCCTCGACGCCGTAGGCCTTCGGTAATTCGAGCAGCCGGTGATCCACGCTTCCCCCTGGCCGCGAGGCCTCGCGCACCGCGCGGCCGAAATCGGACGCGTCGCGGAAACCGCCCCAGGGATCGCGCTCCGCCGGGGTCCGCATCTCGCTGATACGGCCCGTCATCGGCTGCGCAGGCGCCGTGACGCGGCCAGTGCTGCGCGACGTCGCCTCCTCGGCCTCGCGGAACCGGCTCCGCCGCGCGATCTGCGCGCGAAGATTCTCGTACTCCTCCATCAACGCGTCGAACTGCTGGGACTGCTCGTCCGTCAACACGCCGTCCTGCTCGTTGTCGGCCTTCTGCAACAGCGCCTCCGCGTCAGCGAACGCCTTCTGGCACTGCTCGCTCAAACTATTGAGCGACGGCTGCTGGCCCGAGGGCCGCGCCGCAGCATCGGCGAGCGCCGGCAACGCCCACCGCGCGCCGCCCCGGGAACGCCTGCGGCCCCGCTGAAACAATGGAAACCTGGCCACCGCACGCCATAGCGATTGGCCGAACTCGCGCAGAGAGGCGCGCACCGCCATCAACGCAAAAGCGAGCCGCTTATCCGCGGTCAAATTCATCGCTCAACCTCCTCTTGTCTCTTGTCCGCGCACAAAAAAAGGCGCGGACATCCATAACACCGGGAGGCAATTCCTCCCGTGTGAAAATGGCGTCCGCGCCGAAACTCGGCCAGCGCGTTCATCCATGCCGCCCCGAATCCGTGAGCGAAGCTCGGCCGCCCCGTGAATCAGGACCCAATCTATACCACTACCCTAAATCATAATGACCACCTTGGCAATCAACTCATTCCGAAATCCGGGAACCCCGCCCCTGGGAGCGCCGGCGTCCCGCCGGCATCAAGCGCCGGGATCGCCGGCGTCCCGCCGGCCAAACGGCCGAAATCCGTTACTCCGCGACGCAAGCGTCAGCGCCGCCCGCTTACGCGCCGTGCGCCCAACCTGCGCGCCCGCGGCCGCCAACCCCGCGAACGTGTCTCGGACCGTCATAACACGGTCCGCGAGGCCGCGCTCAACGGCCTCGTAGCCGAAAAACATCCGGCCATCCGCTACCTCGTCAAGCGCGTGGACGCCAAGCCCGCGGCCGAGCCGAACCCCGGCCTTAAAATCCTCGAACACCGTCTCGACCACGCGCCGCACCTCGGCGATCTGCCCTTCCGTAACCTCGACGCCGGGCGCGCCCGTGCTTTTGTGTTCGCCGGTATCGACCAGGATCGGTTTGATGCCCATCTCGGCGAAAAATTCCGAGGTGTCGAAAAACAACGCGCGCACCCCGATGCTGCCGACCTCGTCGAGCCGCGGAACCCGCACATCAGCCGCCTGACTGGCCAGGTAATAGGCCGCGCTGGCGGCGTGGCCGTCAACCTGCGCAATAATCGGCTTAGGCCCTCGTGCCCCATAGATCCGCTCAGCCGCCTCGGGCACGCCGTCCGCGAACCCGCCGCCGCTATCCACCAGCAGCACAATCTGATCCACGTCCTCGTCCGCGGCCGCCTGCTCCACACCCTCCGCCGCAAGCAACGGATCCGTTACCCCGAATTGGCGCAGCCATGCCGGCGCGCCTTTCCAAATCAGGCCGAACACCGGCACCACCGCGGCTCGGGGCGCCAGCGACGACCGGAAAAACAGCCGGTCATCCTTCGCCGCTAGCGACGGACCGCGCTCGGTCGGCCAATACAGCCCAGGCCCCTCGGGCGCGCGATCATCATCATCACGCTCCATGCCGCGATAGTAGCGAGTCAGCGCCGCCGCCAAATGCGCGCGCGCAGCCTCTGTGATTAACATGATTCGTTGGTTCATCGTTCGCTCCTGCTTGGGAACGCCGGCGTCCACGCCGGCACAATAGCCACGTCCACGCCGCCACAATAGCCACGTCCACGCCGCCGCAACTACCCGGCGCCTTCATCCCGCGCCCCAACACCCGCCACAAACACCACGATCTCCTGCAGCGCGCGCAACAACGCCGCACGCTCCTCCCCAATCCACCCCGAATCCGACACACGGCGCCCAGCCGCGGCCACGCGGTCCGCGTGCTCACGGGCCGCGCGCTCGAGCGCCCAATCCATCGCGTGTTCCTTCGCGGCGCCCACCGCGTCCACGCCCGCCGCCATCGCGGCGACGCTGCGCACCACCGGCCGCGCGGCGCGCACAAGCGGCCCCGTGTCCGCCGCGAACGGCGCCAGCCAATCCGCGAATGCGCCGTCATCGAGATGCGCACGGCGCGCCGCCGCCTTTTCGCAGCGCGCCAGCGTGCGATCCGCAACGTCGCCAAACAGGAGAGCGGTGGCCGCCGGAGGGGCGGGGCGGCGGGGCGGCGCCTCCGCGCGAGCGGTCTGACGCCGTCCCCGCCGCTCCTCGAGGGGACGCATGAGATCCTCTAAATTCTGATAGTTCAACGGCGCGATCCGCACATCACCGGCCTCGCCGATGGGCTCCAGGTCCTCGGATTTCAAAATGTCGTTGCTGCTGAAAACCCCGATTTCGCGCATCCGCCGGTAGAATTCAGCCCGCGTTTTCAGGTCGCCGCGGATCAGTCCCTTCGGCTCGAACCGCACCGACCGCCGGCTGTCGTGGCCCAACATTTTGATCCGCGCCTCGTTCTCAAACTCGGCGCTCACAGGCAACACCGCAAACGTCACGAACTGAATATTCAACTGCTCGAAATTGTTGAACGTCGCCTTCGACATATCGCCGACGAACGGGCCCGGGACCCCGAACCAGCGCGGCGCAATATCGTTCACGTGGAACGTGCGCGTCTGGAGGAACTGCATGTCATTGGGCGGGATGCTCAGCGGCTTGAACGACTGTCCGGGCAACAGAACCGCGACCTTGCCCGCCGCATCGACGCCGACGAAATTCTCGATCCAATTCCGTTCGAGCATCTGAATGTCTTCCTCGTCCAGATCATCGTCGTTCTCGATCACGCCGCTCGGCGTGCCGGAGTTGCCGAAATACGAGGCGCCGTAGAGTTCGGTCGCTTTCGCGCTCGCCAGCGTCTCGCGCGCCGCGTTGACGCGCGAGTAACCCCACAGCCCGTCGGGCGACGGGCCCTTGATGTGAAACATCGATTCCGCCGGGATCCATTGCGGCGCGCCGGATTCGGGCCGGTGCTCGTACACGAGAGCACCAGCCTCGTCCCGTTTGAGCTCAACCTCCGAGGGATGGAGGGGCCAGAGGCTCTGTATGCGGCCATCGCCCTCATTGCGGGCGATCGCCGCGAACCCGTTACCCCAGAGCAGCATCTGGAATGTGAGCAAAATCTTGAACTGGCGCGCCGACATCTCGGGATTCGGCGCCACGTCCAGCAACTCGCTCACGGCGCCGCCATCGGTGGTCACCTGGCGGTCGCCATCCCATTCGCGCACGTGCACCGGCATCATCGTGATCGCGTTCGAAATCAGCTCGCAACACCGCCACACGGTCGATACCGTCAGCGAAAGCTGTTCGTTCATCGCGACGCGTGACCGCGTGCGCCCGGGCCCCATCACCGTGCCGCTGCGCACACGCGCAGGCGCGGCCGGGCGCGCCGCCGCCATATCAACCGGACGGCCGCGCCGGTCCGTGATCACGATTCCGCTGTGTTGCTCGTTGGCCATACAAGCACCCTATCCTATCGATCGAACCAATAAAAGCGCGCCATTCCGGGATTCGGAAGCCCCCGGGACCGCCGACCTGGGCGCGCCGGCGTCCACGCCGGCACAACCGGGAGCGCCGGCGCCCATCACCTCCCCAGCGCCCTCCCTATCTGCTCCCGTTCCGTATTCTGGAACACCTCGACCTTGCCGCTGTGACCGCAATCCAGGCATTTGCGGTAAATTATCCGCTCACTCAGTACCCCATTGTGCGCGTATCGCCCGCTGCCACATTTCGGGCACACCGCCCGGACCTCGATCTGCGGGCTCCCGGCGCCGTCATCCGGCGCCGCGTCGCCGCCCAATACCCGCAGCCGCCGTGGCATTTATCCGATCACCGTCAATCCGCGCCGCCGCCGCGGCTGCGGCTTCTCGGGATCCGTCATCGCCCGGTGCACCGCCATCAGCATCGCGATCACCCCGTCGATCTTGAACCGTTTCTTCGGAAGCCAACCCTTACCTCCATCCGCTTTCACCGGATACGGGACGCCGTCCCTGGAGTACGCGATCCGGAGATTGCTCATCATCCACCCCGTGATCGGATTGCCCTCGTGGCGCAAAAGCCCCTGGATGATTCGGCGCTCCAGATCCTTCGTCGGCGGACCCAGCCCCTTCGCGCCCTGGGGATGCCACATACACTCGATCCCTGCCTCCATCAGGTCGTTCGTGAGTTGGGACGCGTTTGATGGGTCGAGACAGATTTCCTTGCACGGCCAGCGTTCCGCGTCCGCCAGCACGTCATCGCGGATCACCGCGAAATCGCACACATTCCCATCCGTGAGCGTCAGCCACCCCTGCTCGGCCCACAGCCGGTACGGCGCGCGGGCCTCGCGCTCCAACTCCTCGATGTCCTCGCCCGGCAAATAGTAGCGGTGAAACACCGTCACCGCATCGTGCGGGTCCTGCGGCAGCGGCGGGAACGCCAAACAATACGCGGCCAAGTCGGACGTCATCCCGAGGTCGATGCCGCCGTAGAACCACCGGCGCCCAGGCGCGACGCGCAAGCGCTTTTTCTTCTCCGCCATCCACTATCCCCATCGGTCGAGCCGCAACCCTTCGACCGCGCAGCGATCCCACGCCTCCAGCGGGACCCAACCGTGCAGCCGCTCCGCCCACATATTGAGGCGATACCGCTTGAACTGAGCCTGCTTACCAGGCGTGATCGCCGCCTCGTCGGCCACGGCCCGGAATTCATCCTCGTGGATCGTCACGCCCCACGACGGATTCGCGGCCTTCCACGTCTCGGGATCGAGCCAATCCTGTTTCTTCGTAGCCCCGTAGACGACTGGCAGATACGACCAATCCGCCATCACGCCGTCGCGGATCTTGCACGCCCGGTCGTATTCCTCGTACCCAAGGCTGTTTGTGTCGTCGCCGGCCGTCGTCGTCACCAAGATCATCGGCTGCGTGCGCGCCGCGCCGCCGTAATACAGCGCGTCCCAGAAGCTGCGGTCCGTCCACGCGTGCAGCTCGTCGCACAGCAACCCGTGAATGTTGACGCCCTCGACGCCCTCGGAGTCGGACGCCAGGGCCTCGAGGCTCGCGTCCAAGCCCTCGTATCGGACCAGGCTCTTGTGGTCGTGCACCGTCACGAGCTCCTGAAGCGCAGGCGAGTGGCGAATCATCATCGCCACGTCTTTGAACGCGATCCGCGCCTGGGGACGTTTCGTCGCCGCCGTGTAGATCTCGGCGCCGCCCTCCTGATCCTGGATGAGCAGACACAACAGCAGCGCCGCGCCCAAGGTGGTCTTGCCGTTCTTCTTCGGCACGAACAGGAACAGCCGCCGGTGACGCCGCGTCCCGTTCGGACGCCGCCACCCGAATAGCGGCCAAACCACGTTGTCCCGCTGCCACGGCAACAAATGGAACGGATACCCTCGCCACGGGTCTTTGTAGTGTTTGCAAAACGACTCGATGAACGACTGCGCGAGCGACGCAAGCTCGGCGTCGAACCAGCACCCATCCGCGACCGCCAGCCGGTCCTGATACGTGCGGATCCACGCCTCCCAGCCCTCGGCCTTCGCGCGCCTGAGCCCCTCCCGGTACGCCGCGCCCTTGCCGGCCGGAAGCCGCGGATTCCGCCCGGACGGCGGCAACGCCGCCACGGGTTCCGGGATCAACACGCCGCCTCCGCTCACACACTCGCTCCGCCTCCCAGCGCGCGGCGAAGCGCTCGGATAAACCGCACGAGCGCCCACGCGGGCGCCGCCGCCAACCACCTGCCCCACGCTCCCAGCATCACCTACCTCCCTTCCTCGCCGCCGGCTTTTTCTTCGCCGCCGGCTTTTTCTTCGCCGCTGGCGCCCCGGCGGCATCTGGATCAACGCCGGGCTGCGCGACCATCCCTTTCGCCGCCCGCGTCCGCTCCAAATGCTCCTCGATCGCGCTCCGTTTCTGCTCCGGCTGCACCGCCAGCCGCACCCGGCTGACAGGCGTCAGCCCGAAGTTCCCCGCCATCGCGTCCACCGCCTGACCCGTGCGCCGCAGCTCGCCATGGACCGGATGCCCAAGATCACGAATCTCCGCGCTACTCTCATAAAGTCGCCGCCACAGCGAATACATGCCGCAAAGCCGCTCCCACTCCGGCAGATCGTGACGGGTCAAAACCCCTAAC
>PUMZ01000068.1 GCA_003551565.1 Candidatus Brocadiaceae bacterium
GGTCATTCCCGCTGGTGACGGTCATCTCACGTCCCTGAAGCGAGACCGGCATGGGATCCAGGACCACCCGCCACTCGCCCTCCGCGTTGCAGACCGTCGATTTTTGCTGACCGCCAAATGTCAAGGTGATCTCCGTGCCCGGCGTTCCCCGGCCCCAGACCGGCACCGGTTTTTCCCGTTGCAATACCGCCAGATCTCCGAACACGCTTGCCAGCCGCAATTCGGCTTGCGCCGGCAGGATAAAAAAGACCTGACACAGCAGCAACAGGCCAATTTTCTTCAAACACTTCGTAGGGTTTTCCACCTTTTTATCTCCTTTTTTTCATTCATTCATTGATTTGCATACGCGAAGCACAGGGGCCTACGCTGACGGCATGGCAATGATTTCGATCACGTTGGACTTCAGCACGTCACTGTAGCCGTAAGTCCGGATGGCAATAGCAGTATCCGCTCCCCAATCGGATCCGCCGATAGAAATCACAGCAGCAGCAGGTTTCAGCAGTCCGGTGTCGACACACATTGAAGCCACCTGCAGTGCGACCTTGAACCCCTGACTGACCGTTCGCCAGGCATTGACAATGTCCGGGCGGTCTTCATCCAGCAGGGGGACCACGGGCTCGTCCGGCAGGAATTCAACACCCAGTTCACGGCATTCAGCGGCCATCTGCGGATCGAGAGGCCTGTACTTCTCCCACAGGTGCTTCTGGAAGGGGGCGGCGATTATACGTGTGCCGGTCCCGGCAAATATGCGGGCAGCTTCAAGAGCTGTTTTCCCGGTGGTCGATGTTACCACTATCGCTTCCGTCCCCAGTTCTGCCTGCCTTTCCTTTGCGGCCTGAAGCGTCGCTTGCGTATGTTCCGGGCCGCCTTTTTCAAAATACACGGTGCATGATTGTTTCATGTTGGTGATTTACCCCAAAAAAGTGCGCAATTTGACATCTCCGGCATCCCGCTCTCTCCGCCTTTCAGTCTCATTCCGGATGGAGCCTTTTCAAGCTTAATCATAATTTGATCCTGTTTACCATGTCGAGCCGCCGGGACCATTCAAACGGCATCCACATCAAATACGAATCCGGTAATAGCGATAACACCCCCGCACAGGTTATAACATGTGGTCTTATCAACGGAAAGCCAGTCTCCAGGTTGCTGCGAATGTAGCGAGCACCACGTTTCCGGGGATCATAAATGAGGCGAGACTGTACATAATGCGATTGTAATAATGCTCACCTGTAATTGCCGGATTGGCATATCTTCCGGAACCGAAAATGCCCATGTTTTCGATGTCATATTCTGGCGTTATAAAATGACAAACCACCAGGTACGCTGCCATAATCCAGGCATAATGTATATTGAGCCCGCGCACAAAGCGCGCTGCTCCCTCGCCGCCGGGTGCCCCCATAATATCCGCAAAATAGGCGGCGGCATAGCGCAGGCCGATATAAGGCCCTGCTAAAATCACCAGTGCTAAAATCCAGAAAAGGATAAGCTTGACCCAAAAGAATGTCGAACGCCCCGTATCTTCTTCCTGACCGGTCCCTGACACACCCCAGCCACACTGATCGCACTCATATTTCAAAGACCTGTCCGGTAGCGACTTTTCTTCTATGACCGTGTTACAACGTGGGCATTTCATGACGTCACTCCACCATTAGCGAAAAGGGGGAAATCTTTCGACTTGATATTATTGTAATCATAAACCGACCCGATAATATCGCCGGCGATTGCTCCGATCATGGTTTTTCTGAACCGGTTGTTAAAGTGTCCGATATTGTCTTCAGGTAGGACTGGACAGACCGCACAACCTCTTCTTTAGCTTCGCCCGCCGGGATGGGCACGGGAATAAGAAGCTTTTTCTCTTCGCAAAAGAACAACCCGTCTCCGCGCACCCTCCACGGGTCAAAAAGTTCCTGAGTCCTCTGCCCGTTGCTCCAATCCGCAAAATAGAAAAACAGCCACAACGGGCTCGTCCCATAACGTTTCCAGAGCGCATAATGGACGCCAAACCACGCCACAAATTTCTCTTCGGCGGCGAACTGAACATAACGTCCGAAGCGTTTTGACGAGTTCGATGCATTCAGTCGTCTTTTTCTTGAGCCCGCAAAACGGGCGAGACATTTTTAGCCCCGGGTGACCGAAGGAAACCCGGGGTAAATTGGACCGGGCAAATCACCCACGGATCGCCTCGCCAACGGCAAGAGCCGCTTTTGGCGGCTGCCAGCTTCGCTGGCGCGATCCGCTCCATGAAACGGCACATCTTTACACCCTGTCTCACAGACATCTAAACCTCCATCCGAGTTCAGGGTATGACAGTGAAATCCGGCTTTGAAACGTCTTCCTTGCATAGGATAGGAAGGCCGTTCGAATTTATATGAGGCCGACATGTTTAACGATCCTCAAAATATCGAGATAACGACATAAAGGAAGATACAATAAGACAATACGGCTAATGTCAGGAAAGGGACAAGTCGTGAAAAGGCGCGACATGACAGGAGGCCTCTGCAAAAGATTTGATCTTCATGAAGCTCCGGAGTTTTTTCAGGATCTATGCATTTCATCGATCATGGCCAGGATATTGTCTATCGGTGTGCCGGCCTGGACATTGTGGCACGAGCAGCAGATAAAACCTTCACGGCCCTTACCCAGAGTGTCCAGCAGCATTCGCACCTCGGCCCGCACGTCGTCGGGTGTTCCGAACGGCAGCACTTTCTGATTGTCGACGCCGCCGTGGAAGATGACGCGATCTCCGTATTTTTTCTGAAGCGCTCCCGCCTCCATCCCGGGACAGATGTGCTGGATGGGGTTAAGCACGTCGATGCCGCATTCGATCAACGGATCAATCAGCGGTTCTGCGGCGCCGTCGGTGTGGTAAAAGACCTTTAACCCGTAGGAATGAATCAGGTCGCACCAGCGTTTCATGCGCGGTTCCAGGTGCTGACGCCACATGTCCGGCGACATCAGCAGGCTGTTCTGAGTTCCGATGTCGTCGCTGATGAAGACCAGGTCAAATGCATCGGCGGCCCGGTCGAAAAGTCGCTTCATCATCTGCGTCTGAATATCTTCCAGCTTGTCCAGAACGGCTTCAACCAGATCCGGGTAGAGAACCAGGTCTATCATGGCCTGCTCAATACTGCGAAGCTGGCAGTACAGCTCGAAGAACGACACCCAGGGGCCGATTATCCCGAACTCTTTGCATGCCGCTCGAGCGGCGTTTACGGCCTTCTCGTAATCGAACCGGTCGACATTCGGCCAGCCCGGGTATTTCTCCGCATCCGCCGGGGTTTCATACCCTTTCATCGGCGGGTCGCCGAATTCTTCGTAGTGTGCTTCCCCGGACTCAATGCCGCGCAAAGGTACGCCCCACATGGTACGGTTGGTTGAGGATCCGGCGCCGGCGCCAACCTGGGAACCCGTGCTGCCGCCGACGTCCGACTTGTAGTCCATGAACACCCAGACGATCTTGTCGAGTCCCAGCTTGCGGTACATATCCAGGTCGTTATCCGTTCCCGTATGTTTTTGCAATGCCTTTCCGACCTCGGGCGTATGCCAGATGTCGACCGGCAAGCGATCCACGGGTTTCCGATTCAATGTCGCTGTCAGCCGTTCTCTACATTCCATTTGCTCTTCCACTCTGATTATGGATTTTTTCAGGTTTTCGAATAACGCGGGCTGAGCGCCGGCACAAGGATCAACTATTTATCATACCGCAAAATCTGCAAAAATCAATACAATTTCTCCAGTTTCATCTACCCCTGCCTTACATGAAACTCACTGGAAATATTGCCGGAGCGGAGTCAAAAAAACCCGGAAAAGGCGGGCATTGTTATACCTCAATATGCAACGGTTTAACGTTACCGACCGGATGAGTGTCGCGCCGTCACTGCACATCTTCCTGCTGTCGATCCTGCACGTTTGGCTCCTCTTCATCCCGCGCCTGGTTTTTCTCAATCGATGCGAGGATGTCATGGATACTGATGAACAAAAACCACGTTTCACAACAAACCCGCCAGAGCAGATTTCCAAGGGTGATCAACCCCAATCCTATCAAGGTGTTGAAACCACCCTGAAAAATCATAACCACCCCGAACACCGTCACCACGATTGCACCGATGAGGTACACATACTTGAAAAGAGCGGTCCCGAGCATGTAGCGAAAATTGATAAAGTCGCCGCTGAAAAATTTTTTGATCACATCTGTCACTTCTTTGCCCTCAAAAGAGTTTCCTGACACTTTCTGAAATCCGCCTGTCCGGTTGAAAAAAACGTGAGTCAAGTCCACAATTGTCATTTATTCACGGTATAACTCGGAGGCCCGGATCGACACGTATTGACCGCTCGGGCTCTCCCGGGCCTGATTAACGGTCAGACGCTCGTCAAACTCGTGCCTGGCCGGGAACCTGTGTGCGGGAAAAGAGTCTTCACTCTCACTCCCTGTCAAAATGAACGAAAGCCCGATGGGCACGGGCAGAACCGCATCTGTTGTTATCAGTCAGGGTCTATCCATTATAATATCTCTTGCCACGTGTGGCCAACCAACGGATTCAAGTTCCGGGACAAAACTTCTACAATGAACGACAAAAAATTCGACCCCAATAATCTTGAGAGACTGAATAACCCGGACCGGCTCAAAGACCTCCCACCCCAATTCATATGGGAAAAAACGGGCCTTGACTCCGCCGAAACGATTGTTGACATTGGAGCTGGAACCGGATTGTTCAGCATTCAGTTCTCATCTTATGCTTGGCAAATCTATGCCTGCGACATTTCAGAACGGATGATAAGCTGGATTGAAAAAAACGTTTGCCCTCACCACCGGAATATCTCTGCGATACAGATGAACGAACGTTCTGTGCCACTTGAAGATGACATCGCAGGTGGGATCTTTATGATAAACCTGCACCATGAACTGGATGAACCGGAAGCAATGCTGACCGAATGTCGCAGACTACTAAAAGACGGCGGCAAAATCTGTATCGCCGACTGGAAAAAGGAAAACATGTCTGAAGACCCGCCGGTGGATTTCAGATACATGCCTTCAGAAGTGGAAAAACAATTGAAAAAGGTAAATCGAATGACCTGACAGGAAACGCTTTTTCTATCTCATCCACAACTTTTAATCATACCTCTCCTGAAACCCCGACAACTCACTATCAAATGGACCGTAGTTAACCGTATAATGGCTAAAATGGTAAAGAACCGGAGTAAAGTCCACTACGATACAGTCGTCTGCGGCGGCGGACCGGCCGGCATAGCCGCCGCTGCGGCTTCGGCGAAATCCGGATGCAGAACCATTCTTATCGAACGGTTCGGACGCTTGGGCGGCATGGGAACAAACGGGCTTGTAAATCAGTTCAAGGTTCCGGAAAATCCACCAGGCGTGGCGGAGCTTTTTTCGTCAGTCAGCGGCCGGGAAAATGACTGCGAACTTCTGGACGTGGCGTATGCGGAGATGGTGAGCGGCAGCGGGGCCGAGCTCCTGCTGCACTCGCCTGTCTGTGACGTTATAACCGAGCAATGCGGCGATATAACAGTTCTGACGGGAGTGCGTGTTGGCACGTTTTCCGGGTTTCTTGATATTATCGGTGAGCGTTTTGTTGATGCCACGGGGGACGGCACGGTGGCTTTTCTCTCGGGAGCTGAATTCGAAATCGGGAGAGAGTCCGATAGCCTCGTGCAGCCGGCCACAATAATGTTCCGCGTAAGCGGGGTGGACCACAGCCGGTCCATGGAAGCAAATGGTGGAAGGGGGCAATACAGATTTCCGGAGGGGAGCTGGGACCATGTCACGATGGCGGCATGCCGGCGGGGTGAGCTGCCTCCGAACGTCGGTAAAGTGCGCACTTACATGGCGGAGCGCAAGGAAGACCGCTACGTTAATGCCACGCAGGTGAATTCCATCGACGGGACGGATGCATTTGACCTGACGCGGGCCGAAATAGAGGGGCGCCGGCAGGTACCCGTGATTATGGCGTTTTTAAAGAAACATGCCCCCGGGTTCGAAACAGCCTTTGTGTCCCGTATGCCAGCAACCATCGGCATCAGGGAGACTCGCCGGTTCCGGGGTATGGCATATTTGACGCGCGAGGACTGTATGAAAGGGCGCCGTTGGCCTGACGCCGTAGTTACCGGCTGCCGGAAACCGCTGGATGTGCATAACCCCGTCGGGCCGGGACAGGCCGGAAAGGTTTCCGCGGATCATCCCGCCGGAAAAGATCCCAGGCCCAGACCGTATGACATACCCTATCGGGCGCTTGTTCCGAAAGATACGGACGGGCTCTTGCTTGCCGGACGTTGCATAAGCGGCGATCATCACGCACACGCCTCGTATCGTTTTCAGCGCATCTGCATGGCCACCGGCGCGGCGGCCGGTTACGCGGCGGCTGAATCCCTGAGCCAGAACGTACAGCCGCGGAGCCTGGATGTAAAACCCGTCCAGAATATGTTAGGTCTGGATGGCAGAAAAAAACGTTGCGACAGCGGTGATATTCAGCAATAGAACAGGCACAACCTGGTATCAAACTGCGGAGATGAAATACAATGAAACACGAGAATGTTCGTCTCCTTACGACAGATCAGCAGAACGCTACGATGTTGAGCTGCACCGGCAATCCGCACCTGCCACGCCCGCCATGGATTCGCTGGCGACCGACGGGGTGCGGTTCTAGAAGGATGATTTCTCTATGAAAAAATCACAACAAAAAACCGTTCAGTGGCAGCTTGAAGTGCCGCTGCGTTACGAAGCGGATATCGCGGTGCTCGGCGGCGGGATCGCCGGAGTGTCGGCGGCCTGCGCCGCGGCAAAATCCGGCGCAAGCGTCATCCTGGTCGAACGATTCGCCGTGACCGGCGGGATGCTGACCACCGGCGGCGTGGCGAATTTTTGCGACCCTGATCACCTCGACGGACAGGGAGAAGTCTTCGACCGCATCCTGGCCGATCTCAGGGAATGGAAGGCCATCGGTTACGGGAAAAAATCCTGCTTCCACTACGAAGTCCTCGCCGTTGTCCTGCAGGAACTCCTGCTGCGCCGCGGCGTGAAGCTGCTCCTGCACACGCGCCTTGCCGATGCCGTCGTCGACGACCGGGGCCGGATCAGCGAATGCATCGTCTGCGGCAAGAGCGGCCCCGAAGCCCTGCGTGCAAAGCAGTTCATCGACTGCACCGGCGATGCGGACCTGGCACGCCGCGCCGGATTCGAGACACTCAAAGGCGGCGAACCGTCCGGATACCAGCTCCCGATGTCCCTGATGTTCTTCGTCCGTCACGTCCCGCCCGATGTGCGCGAACCCCGCCTGCCCGACGGGTGGTTCAACCCCGTTGAACAAGAAGAAGATCTGCCGATGGTCAGCGTATGGCCGGACGGGCCGGGCGCCAACGCGCTGAAGATGAAAACCCCGATGTTCGACTCCACCGACACCGAGAGCCTGACGGCGGCCGAAATCACCGCCCGCCGCCGCATGATGGACGTGCTGGATTACTACCGGAACGTGGAGAACAAACCGTGGATTCTCGACCACTGCAGCCCGATCATCGGCATCCGGGAGGGCTGTCGGATCGCCGGTGATTACGTCCTGACGCTCGGGGATCTGCGCGCCGGGCGCGCGTTCGACGACGGCGTCGCTCGCGGCACGTACCAGCTCGACGGACACAAGCCCGACGACGACAGGCGCACCTACATATTGCCGAAGGATGAGCTGAAAGTACCGCCCTACCAGATTCCGCTGCGCAGCCTGATCGCACGCGACGGCGTGAACCTGATGATGGCGGGACGCTGCTTCTCGGCCGATCAGCTCGCCCTCTCCTCCGCCCGGGTCGCGACATCCTGCGCGATGATGGGCCAGGCCGCCGGGATCGCGGCAGCGCTCTGCGTGCAGCAACGGTGCGGGACCAGGGACCTGGACCCCGACAAGGTGCGACGCACCGTGATCGAGCGCGGAGGAGGGCTGGGAGTCTGAACCGGCAGTCTGACGGATGCCGATCGGAAACCGGTTGTTCGTGCAAATCATTCAGAGGACGGGAACAGAATGACGACCACTTCTTCAAAGCTGCAGGGAATCATCCCGCCAATGATCACCCCTCTGTGCGAACGTGATCAATTGGACGATCCGGGACTCGAACGCCTGATTGAACATATCCTCGGCGGCGGCGTCCACGGACTTTTTATCCTCGGAACCACCGGCGAAGGGCCCAGCCTGAGCTACAGGCTGCGTCGCAAACTCATCGACAGGACATGCCGCCAGGTCAACCGGCGCGTGCCGGTGCTGGTGGGCATCACCGACACATCGTTCGTGGAATCGGTGAACCTGGCCACGCATGCCGCCGAGGCCGGGGCGGACGGCGTTGTGCTGGCGCCGCCCTATTACTTCCCCGCCGGACAGGCCGAGCTGCTCGAATACCTCGATCACCTGACCCGACTCCTTCCGCTGCCGCTCACGCTCTACAACATGCCGGCCTTCACCAAGCTCGTTTTTGAACCCGAGACCGTGCGGCGTGCCCTGGACAACCCGGCCATTGCCGGAATCAAGGACAGCTCCGGCGACATGATCTATTTTCACCGTCTTCAGTTGCTCCTGAAGAATCGTCCCGATTTTTACCTGCTGGTCGGTCCCGAGGAACTGCTCGGACAGACCGTTCTGCTCGGGAGCGACGGCGGGGTCAGCGGCGGCGCCAATCTTTTTCCCCGGCTGTATGTGACGCTCTATGAGGCGGCCGCACGCGGCGAACGCGACCGCGTGGAAGAGCTGCAGGATATCGTCATGCACATCAGCAACACAATTTACAGCACGGGACGGTTTAGCTCGAGCATCATCAAGGGACTCAAATGCGCCCTGTCGCTTGAGGGCATCTGCGACGATTTCATGGCCGAACCCTTTCATCGCTTCCGGCAGGCGGAACGCGACAGCATCGGTGAGCATCTCGAGGAAATCAGGGCGGATCTGGCCGAAGCAACACTGGCGCCTTAACCCGCACGTATGAAAGTAGAAGTCAAAAAACACCTTCCCTGTCCCCTCCGACGCTGTTTTTTTCTGGCTTCGGAGGGCCTTCTCACAACTGACAATCCACGTTAGCTTGCCATA
>PUMZ01000155.1 GCA_003551565.1 Candidatus Brocadiaceae bacterium
ACCGCCGTTGATATTCCGCCCACCCCAATCCGTCCTAAAACCGCCGTGCCGCCTGTTCCGAAACCAGGGAACTCGCCTTCACCCTGCCGAGCTTCCGGTTCGGCGGAAAGACTGTCCCTCCAGGCGCCGATGAGCTTTCCGGTAAGAAGCACGACAAATACAACCAGCACCGCCAGCAGACCCCTCTGACCCGGCACGGGCCGCTCTACCAGCAACCTGTACCCGAACCCCGCCAGTAAAAACCATGATAACAAGGTCACAAACGTCCAGATTGCCGCCAAACACGCCCGGGACGTCTTCGCACCACGCAGGCTTTCAACGTGTATCGCCAGCATAACAAAGGCCGATGTCAGAACAGCAATCCCGTATCCATACCAACCTTCACTGATAGCACCTGCGAGGGCCGTCCACCCCTGCGACCAGTGCCTGACCAACCTCCCGGCCTGAAAAAGCAGCCGGGACTCGTCCCAGCCGAACGCGACCGAACCGGTAAGAAAAAGTATAACGACCCAAAACACCATGCCGAACTGCAACATCCGGCGGTAGGATCCAGCCGCCCCGGAAACCTTATCACCGCCGCCGCAACGTTTAAAAAATGCCGGCAGAACAAGGGCAAACCGCAACACTGCGGCGAGAAGGACACCCCATAAAACGATCCCAAAAACAAAACGTCCCGGCATGCCGGATGCATGTTGGGCAGCAACTGTGGCTCTCCCAAAAACCACCGGGATAAACAGCAGCACCAGCAGACCCGTTATTATCAGTGCCAGAAAGGTTATCGAGCCCGCAATATAACGCACCGCACCGATCTTCTTTTGGGCCGCCCAATATATCCCGGCCACAATCAGCGCCGGCATAATCAATGCGGCCGGCGAGGGCTGCAGGAAAGGCAACACAAATTCCCAAAACGCTTCTGCGCCGGGCAACTCGACGGGCCACGCACCGGCTGCAAACAGAACCGATTCCTGCACTGACTCGCTCCAGGATGCAATAAGACGCGCCATAGCATCCCTCAGCTCAGGAGCTCCGCCGACATAAGCAACGCAAGTAGTAAAAACCACAAGGCCTGCAACCATGCCCAAACGGCATACTGTACCGGTATCTTCCAGTATGTTGCTCCTGTCATACTGATAAGCCCGGCGGAGATTGCCCATACCGATTAGAAACAGTACGACAAGAACCAGCGCCCGGACTGCATTGAAAGGCAGAAGAACCAGCGCAGCGCCGGCCCGGAAGACGGGCAAATCCCCCCCCGTGAACACCGTTATCCCGGCAAGCAGTACAAGACCCGCTATCAGAAATGCCGCAGCCAGCCACCTGGCAAAGCAATCCTGAACGTCCCGCCACCCTCGCCCCAATACCCATCCGACCCAAAGCAGCATTGCCGTGCAGACACCGACTGTTGCCATAGCCAAATCAAAAACGACGCCCCCGGCGGCAAACCACAAAAGTGGCAGAGAAACGCCCAGCCCGAACACCCAGCCCCATGCGCTATTCGCAGCGGACAACAAATCCTCCGAAAAAGCACGGCCTGTTCGCCATGAGAAAACGATGCCGGAAGACAGCAGCGTAACAGCACCCGCGACCAAACTGGCCAGGGATATGTTGCGGTACAGGTGCAGCATCCCGGCGGTTTCATCATAGATGCCGTAAAAGACGGCGGAGGCAGCGGCCGCTATCGCCACCCCGGGCCAGAAATACGAGAAAAATCGTCCCTTCAACGTTCTTTCCCCGTCCGAACCACCCCGTATATATTGCAAGATTGTTCCCAGGACACCGGCGGCAATTGCCGCCGGAAGCAACATCGCCCCCCAACCGCCCCCGCCGGGAAAGGCCTCCACGGCAGCGGCCGCCAACCCTTGCAGGCTTGACCGGGAAAGCCCGGTCTTCAGCCCCGCCAGAACGAGCACGGATGCGGTAACAGCCACCGACCTGAGCGCCCACCCCCGCCCGGCGACCGCGAGCAGGGAAATTATTACGGCCGCAACTGCAAGCAAATGCCCGACTCCAAAGACCGTTTCGCCGACCATCAGGCGATGATAACCGATATTGGCGTCAAAAAAAACCAATCCCCCCGCCGCCACCATGCAAAGACCCAGAACGCGCCTGCTGATAAGCACCGCGCCCGCAGAACGCACAGTTCCCCCGGGTTTCGTTGCGGCCGCACCGGCCAGCGTCAGTATCAATCCGGCGGCGACCAGGAAGATATTCCGAAACACCAGTGGCGAACTTCGTTGCAAAACAAATTCTGCGGTCAGGGTGGAAAACAGGGTAATCAGGCCGAAAGCACCGGTGAAGAACAACCAGACGGCAAACAGATCCCCGAAAAACGAAGACCTTTCCTCCTGTTCTCCGTCAGCTGAAATGGCGGGGGTTTCATCGTGGCCGTTAACCGCGGGTTCCGGCGGTTCCTTCCCGAAAGTATGAACGGATTCCGCTTCGCGAGGTTGCTCTCCCTCCAGCAAAAGTTCGCCGCCAAACGGATCTCTCCCCTCTTCACGCCCTTCACCCTCAGAAGGGCTTTCTTCCCCCGCCGGCCCGTCAGTATCGTCCGGTAAAGGCGCGTCTTCAGATAAGCTGGATTCTTTCCCGGCACGGGCTTCAGCGCCCTTGTGCTCCACAGCAGTAAAGGCTGCACCGCAAAGAGGACACTGAGGCAGATCTTCCGGAGAAGAGCCAAAGATCTCAAGGTTTGCATTACATCGATCGCAGCGCATAAGAACCTCCTCGGCCGGTCATGAACCGGCATCGGGCTGGAAGAATGGATCTGTCGGGAACGTTTGAAGAGTCCCTCCGGTTTAACGCGGTGCGCAAGAGGAGAATGGATCCCCTGCCGGGTGACAGCCTGTTATTTTTGTTCCCCATCGGCATGCTCTTTCTCCGCCCCGCTCTGCTCACCGGCTCCGCCGGCGTCCTTCCGGGCCGCATTCACATAGCGCATCCGCAGGTCACCAAGTACGTCCTTCAAATATGCGGCCTCTTGTTCGGAAAGATTGCCGCTGGTTTTAACTTCAAGCATACCTATCGTATCGATCAAAAATTGCGCCTCGTTCAGATTGATCTGTTTTTCCCCTGACCGGGGGTTCTCCACCACTCCCATAGCCAGCAATGTCTGCGTGTACAGCCCTGTGACAAAACTGT
The DNA here is from genome assembly GCA_003551565.1 of Candidatus Brocadiaceae bacterium. Classification (GTDB taxonomy): domain Bacteria; phylum Planctomycetota; class Brocadiia; order SM23-32; family SM23-32; genus PUMZ01. Next base: position 3,142 of record PUMZ01000155.1, read on the forward strand.
TGAATTCAGGTTTGGGAAATTCTTTATCGCCCTTTGCCTGGGGATCGCGGTGCGGATTATGCTCCTGTCTCTCCTGCTTTTCCTGATCCTTCTGTCCCATATTCCAACTCCTTTTCTGGATGATTATTCACAAACCTTTAGACTCAATTATATCCTATATTGGAGTAATTGCAATGCAATACGGCCCGCGCGCCCGGTTTGACTGTGGAGGACATAGCAATTATACTTATGGCGGTGGGGTTTGGCCGCGGCAAGCTCCGTTTAACCGCAGCAATTGCAGATTTTCCCAAAGATGGGAAACAATCCGGACAGAATACCATTCAATTCAATGATGGGGTAGCGTGGAAATGATAGTTATTGCAGAACGAATAAACGCAACGCGCAAGAGCATCGCAAGAGCTCTCAGGGAGCGGGATGAGGAATACATCATCGGGGAAACCCGCAAGCAAACCGATGCCGGGTCGGATTTTATTGATGTTAATGCCGGCAGCGATCCAGCCTCCGAGATCGAGAACCTCAGCTGGGCCGTGGAGGTGGTCCAGGCCAACACCGACCTGCCGCTCTGCCTGGATTGCGCCAGTTCGGAGGGGTTTGAAAAGGCCCTTTCCCTGGTGGAAAACGATGTGGTGATGCTCAACAGCATCAATGGAGAGGAAGAAAAACTCCGGGCCATCCTGCCGATCGCTGCACGGAGCGGGGCCGAGCTTGTCGGATTGCTGATGGACGAACGCGGTCTGCCGCAAGGCATCGAAGACAGGATGGAGATCGCGGAAAAGATCATCGGCCGGGCCGAAGAAGCCGGCATCCCCGTGGAAAAGCTCTATCTGGACCCCTGTATCCAGCCCCTGAGCACAACGCCGCAGGATGTGAACAATGTCATCGGGGCAACGGAGAAAATCATGGCCACTTTCCCCGGGGTGCATACCACCGCCGGCCTGTCGAATATCGGATTCGGCCTGCCATACAGGGGCCTGCTCAACCGGGTTTTCCTCTCGTATCTTATCAGGGCGGGCATGGATTCGGCCATTCTGGACCCGACCGAACCGGATATGATGGCGACCCTTTATGCGGCGGAAGCATTGTCCGGCAGGGACGATTTCTGTATGAATTATATTCAGGCCGAGCGTCAAGGGTTGTTCGGTGCAGACGGATAAGCAGCCGGACCTCAAAGAGTCACTTCGGGTGGCGGGGAGGAGAGCGGAGCGCCCTGTGGCGCCCTGGCCCTGATCAGCAACGCCTCCAGCGTTCCCCTGTTAGCGGCCGGGTTGGAGGTGCAGGCGAGTATTTTTTCATGATCGAGACGGTTTATTCTTTCATTGGCGGCCTTGATGGCGTCCATTGAATTGATGATAGCGCGTTCGACCGGCATGCGTTCGGGGTTGATATCGAGACCGAAGTATCCCCTGTAGCCGTGCATTTTCAAGGCGTACAGGGCGGATTCCATCTGTTCGGGGGCGATGACGCCTGCGTTGAGGTCCTGGTCATAGTTTCCCAGCGGCTGGGAGTTCCAGTGTGTATGGAACAGCTTGCCGTATTCCATCACGAGGCTGAATGAATAAGCCAGATCCTCATATCCCATCAGCATGTGTCCGATCTCGGGATTAAGCCCCACCATGCTATGTCCGCTTTCCAGGCACCGACGGTTCGGACCGGCCCCGAGCATCGCCTCGACTTTCCTGGCCATCAACAGTCCTTCCGCTGTGGTGCCGTACAGGATATGGCCGCGCGGTTCGTACGGCTTCGGTTCTTCGGCAACCTTCACTCCCGGGACGGCGTCCATCGCTTCGGCCAGCCCCTCGCAAAACCGATCGCGCGCCGCGATGAAGTCCACACCGAAGGGGTTTTCGTATCCGTCAATGCCCGGCCATACGATCGAAAAATCGGTCCCCGCCTGTTTGTTCAGGAGCAATGCAGCTTTCGTCCTTTCGATGGCTTTCCGGCGGACCGAGGAATCCGGATTGCTCAGTGCGCCCCATTCCCAGGTGCGGTCGTAGAACAGGTTCGGCACGATGGAAAGCAGTCGGATCCCCGTCTCTTCGCCAAACTGCATATACCGGTCGATATTGTTTTCGTTGACCTCGTTGGGGTAGTGCGCTTCCAGTGCGGTCAAACCGTGTTCTTTAAGCGCTTGTGCTTTTTCAAAAACACAATCCAGCCACTGTTCTTCGTTATCCGGTCTGTCGATATAAGCTTCATGGAACCTGCCGCCGCCGGGTATGAAAAACCAGACGCCGGCAGAAAACTTGAGCTCCAACCCGAAACCGTTCATATGCTCGATGAGTTCTTCAGTATTCCTGCGCGCGCCCTGCATGGTTGTATCGCTATCCATAGCCTCTTCGCCTCCAGTATCAAAACCTATTGCAATTTTTTCCGCTCGCCGATGGTGATGGAAGGTCCGTGTCCGGGGTACAGGACGGTATCATCGGGATAGGAGGAGAGCACGTGATCGATCGATTCCCGAAGCCGTCCGGCATCCCCGCCCGGCAGGTCCGTGCGACCCACCCCATCCTCAAAGATCAAATCACCACAGAACAGTGCCCTCTTCGCCTCCCCCCCGGAAACCAGCGAAATGGCGCCTTTTGTATGCCCGGGCGTATTGATGACGCGAAAAAAACACTCTCCCGCCCCGACCGTATCGCCGTCCTCCAGTTCCAGATCCGGCGGCGGTATCTCCTCCGGAAAACCCAACCCGTAACCGAGGTTTTCCATGGGATCGCTCACCGAGGCGGCATCAAGGGCCCCGACAGCGAACTGGAGCCCGGGATAAAGGCGTTTCAACGCCGGATTGGCGCCGATATGGTCATAATGTGCGTGGGTATTGACGACCATCATGGGAGTGACCCCCGATTGCGTGACGGCACGGGCTATTTTTTCTGCATCGGCCCCCGGATCGATGATGGTCCCTTCCCGGGATCCCTCCCCCCATACGAGGTAACAATTGGTCTGAAGCGGCCCGACAACGATTTGTTGTATTTTCATGGTTTGAGGTTTGAACTGAGTTAGACCCGACAGCGGTTTTCGAATGCATTTTTATCCATGCAGTCCGAGATAGCTATCGGGTAATCTCCCGTAAAGCAGGCAAGGCAGTATTCGTCATGCGCTCCGTTGACGGCCGCCAGCAATCCCTCGGTGCTCTGATAAGCGAGAGTATCCACGCCGAGGAACTTCCGGATTTCCTCATCGCTTCTGTGGGCGGCAATAAGTTCCTCGCGTGTCGGAAAATCGATCCCGAAAAAGCATGGATTCCGGACCGGTGGGGCACTCACGCGCATGTGCAGTTCCTTTGCACCCATCTGCCGGAGCATATCCAGACGGCCGCGGCATGTGGTGCCTCTGACGATGGAGTCGTCCACCACCACCAGCCGTTTCCCCTCCACAACCTCGCGCACGACATTGAGTTTCAACTCCACGCGCTCGCAGCGCCCCTTCTGTGTAGGTGTTATGAATGTGCGTCCGACGTATTTGTTGCTGATGAACCCCTGTTCAAGCGGCAGCCCGGAGCGGCGTGAAAACCCCAGCGCCGCCGGATCCCCCGAATGCGGAACGCTAATCACGGCGTCGGCCTCCGCCGGCGCATCCAGTGCCAGGCGTTCCCCGAGGCGCACACGCACCTCATGGACGGTTTCACCGAACAAAATGCTGTCGGGCCTGGCAAAATAAACATGCTCGAAGATGCACTGTGCCCTCTTGTGCTTTTGGGGTTCGGCAAACTGCGATGATTCGACACCTTCGGAGCTGAATCGAACGATCTCTCCCGGTCGGACATCCCGTACGAAACGGGCGCCCAGCAGATCGAACGCGCATGTTTCGCTCGCAACAACGTATCCGTCGCCGAGTTTTCCGATCGAGAGCGGCCGCCATCCGTAAGGGTCGCGGAAAGCGTAAAGATTCCGGGCATCCATCAGAACGGCCGAATATGCGCCCTCAACATGTTCCAGCGCCGAGGCCAACGGATCTTTGTTTTCAATATGCTCCGGATCGGCGAGCAGGTGCACGATGATCTCGCTGTCGGTGGACGTCTGAAAGATGGAACCTCTGGCCTCAAAAGCATTCCGCAGTTTTTGCGCGTTGGTCAGGTTGCCGTTATGCCCGATCGCCACGATCCCGCGTGAATATTCTATCACGAGCGGCTGGATGTTCTGCACGCGCTTTGTGCCGGTAGTGGAATACCTGACATGCCCTATGCCGATTTTTCCACGGAGCTTATCGACATCTTCAGGCGCGATTGCTTCAGAAAGCAGCCCCAATCCTTTGAGGCTTTGAATTTTCTCTCCGTCCGATATGGCAATGCCGGCGGATTCCTGCCCCCTGTGCTGAAGGGAATAAAGGCCGTTGAAAATGAAATCGCCGGCGTTGGGAATACCGAACGCACCCATTACGCCGCAGTAATGCCCTGCTTTGAGAGGTCCGGTGCGGCGCAAATTCTCATTCTTTGCGGGAGGGGATGCCATAGGCGGTAACTATGAAGATGATGACAAAAACCGGTATCAAAAATGCACACAATCAACCCGTAAATAGGATACAGGCATTTAACCGGCGCGTCAAGGAACAGCGGCAAGTGCGAAGGGATGGAACCGTCCGAAGAGCAATTCGGTTGACAAAAAAATCTGAACGTGTAAAATGTATACTTGGCAAGTGTGAATTGTTTCCGTGATTGTTTGCAGACATGATTTTCCACAGGAGAGATGATAATGAGCGACAAAGTATTTGCGAAGGCATCGGAAAGAGATATAACCAATGCGATCGTATCGACGTTTTCCAGGGATTTTCTCGAATACACCGATTCCGAGTGCCTGATCATCGGAGGCGGGCCGAGTGGTCTGACAATCGGGCGCGAACTGGCGCTCAAAGGCGTCAAGGCCCTGATCGTCGAACGCAACAACTACCTCGGCGGCGGGTTCTGGCTTGGGGGTTACCTGATGAACAAACTGACCGTCAGGGCGCCCTCGCAGAAATATCTGGACGAGATTGGCGTGCCGTATGAAGAGGTGGGAGAAGGGCTTTTCGTCGCCGACGCCCCGCACGCCTGCGCACGGCTGATAGCGGCGGCCTGTGATGCCGGAGCGAGGGTGCTGAACATGACCAGCTTCGATGATGTGGTCCTGCGCGAAGGTGACCGCGTGGGCGGAGCCGTTATCAACTGGACGCCGGTCGGGGAACTTCCGCGCCAGATCAGCTGTGTGGATCCGGTTGCGATAACGGCGCGTTATGTCGTCGATGCAACGGGGCACGATGCGGGTGTGTTGAGTTCTTTGAAAAAACGCGGTCTCTTCGAAACCGAGGGATACGGGGCGATGTGGGTCGAAGAATCCGAGGACGTCGTGGTTCAGCGCACGGGCGAGGTTTACCCCGGCGTCATCGCCACGGGCATGGCCGTCAGCACGGCCTTCGGCCTGCCGCGCATGGGGCCCACCTTCGGCTCGATGCTGCTTTCCGGCAAGAAAGGCGCTGAGATCGTCATGGAACGTCTGGAAAGTGCAGACTCGAACGAAAAAGAAACTGTCGGAGCCTGAACATGGCGGAACAAGTCTATATGGACCACAGCGCCACCACCCCGGTGAGAGAAGAGGTGGTGGAAGCGATGATGCCGTATTTCAGCGAACTGTTCGGCAATGCATCGAGCGTGCACCATTTCGGGCAGAAGGCAAAAATGGCGCTGGAGGACTCCCGCGAGACGGTCGCAACGTCACTGGGCGCGGCGCCCGGGGAGATCATTTTCACCGGCGGCGGCACAGAAAGTGATAACCTCGCCATAAAAGGCGTATTGCAGGCTCAGAAAAGGAAAAACTCCGGTGGTCACATCATCACTTCCGCGATAGAACACCAGGCCGTGCTGCGCCCCTGCCAGTGGTATGAGAAACAGGGGTATGACCTGACGTACCTCCCCGTTGACGGCAATGGGCTTGTCAGCCCCTCGGACCTGGAATCGGCGCTTCGCGATGAAACGATCCTGGTTTCCATTATGCTTGCCAATAACGAGGTGGGTGTTCTCCAGCCTCTGCGTGAGCTTGCGGGCGTTGTCGCAAAGACCGGCGCCGTATTCCATACCGATGCCGTGCAGGCGGTGGGAAAAATTCCGATCGATGTCGACGAACTCGGGATCGATCTGCTTTCGCTTGCCGCCCATAAATTCTACGGTCCCAAAGGTGTCGGCGCCCTTTACAGGAGGAGCGGCGTACGCATCGAACCGGTTCAACTCGGCGGGCATCACGAAAACCGCCTGCGGGGCGGTACGGAGGATATCGCCTCGATCGTCGGCCTGGCCCGTGCGCTCGAGCTGGCAGTGGGGAGCATGGAAGAGGAAAGGAAACGTCTGTCGGCAATGCGCGACCGGCTCGAAGAAGGCATCCTTGAGCGTATCGGGGATGTTCTGGTCAACGCCTCCGGCGCCCCGCGTCTGCCCCACCTTCTGAACGTCAGTATCGAAGGGATCGAGGGAGAGTCCATGCTTTTGCTCATGGATTCCAAAGGCATCGCCATCTCCACCGGGTCCGCCTGCACAAGCGGGACCCTGGAGCCCTCCCATGTCCTGACGGCAATGGGAGTGCCGCCCGAGAAAGCACATGGGAGCCTGAGGTTTTCGCTGGGCCTGGTAAATCGCGAAAACGAAATCGACTACGTTCTGGATTGCCTCTGTGAGGTTGTCACAAAGCTCAGAAAAATGTCGCCCACGTATCCTGTGTAAAGCGGGTGGCTTTTACGGGAATTGAATTGTTGAGTCCGTCATTTTTCGGCGGGAATTCATGAAAATGCACCGTCTTATACGTCCTGCTATGCCCTATTGCATCCCATTTTAACCGAAACCATGACAGACACAGCCCAGCAACAGAGATTGAAAGCCGGAATACGGAAGTGGAAAGACCGCCGCAATGCGGTGATCCTGGGGCATAACTACCAGGTTCCGGCAATCCAGGAGATATCGGATTTCACCGGCGATTCCCTGGGTCTCAGCCGCCGGGCGGCGGAGACGGACGCCGACGTCATCGTCTTCTGCGGAGTTCACTTTATGGCCGAAACCGCCGCCGTGCTCAGCCCGGACAAGGCGGTCCTGCTCCCCGAACCCGAAGCGGGATGCCCTATGGCGGATATGATTACGGCGCCCCAATTGAGGGAGTTGAAAGCCCGCCATCCCGACGCCACGGTCGTATGCTATGTCAACAGCAGCGTCGAGGTCAAAGCCGAGAGCGACCTGTGCTGCACTTCGGCCAATGCCGCCGCGATCGTTGCCTCGGTCCCGTCGGACACTCCCGTGATCTTTGTGCCGGACAAATATCTCGGCGCCTGGGCGGCGGAGCAGACGGGGAGGGAACTGATCCTGTGGGAAGGTTATTGCCCGACCCACGCATGCATAACCCCCGACGACATCGAACGGGCGCGGCTTGAGCATCCGGACGCCCTGATTATGGTGCATCCGGAATGCCTGACCCAGGTCTGCCGCATGGCGGACGTGGTGGCATCCACGAGCGGAATGTGCCGCACCGCTCGCGAGACGGATGTGCGCGAGATAGTGGTCGGCACCGAGAAAGGGTTGATTTACCGGATGGAGATGGAGAATCCGGACAAACGTTTTTACCACCTCTCCCCTGCCGCCCTATGTCCCAACATGAAGCTCAACACGCTTGAAAAAGTGCTCTGGTCGCTGCAGGAGATGCGCCACGAAGTGACCGTTCCCCCGGATATTGCTGAACGTGCAGAGACCGCCCTCCGGGCCATGATCAACAGCGGAGGATAAAACAAAGGGCGGCCCCGCAGCAAAAACGGAAGACAGAAAAATGAAGGAGGCTTCGGGCATGATACGAAAGCCAGCAGTTGCCGGACAATTCTACCCCGAGGATGGAAAAAAGTTGCGTGCTGCGATCGCAGGATTTTCTCCCGATGTGGCGAAGAAAAAACCGGCTCTCGGCGTGCTGTGTCCGCATGCAGGATATGTTTTTTCCGGCCCGGTCGCCGCCGAAGTCTTCGCAGGAATCGAAGTGCCCCCCGTCGCGGTCATACTCAACCCGAGCCACAATTATCACGACCCGCCGTTCGCGCTGTGGGAAGGACGAGGGTGGGAAACGCCGCTTGGGGAAGTGCCCATTCACCGGGAGTTGAACGCCGGGCTTGCTTCACTTGCACAGGTCACCAAAGCAAATCGCGTGCATGAGGGCGAACACGCCGCAGAAGTCGTTCTGCCGTTTTTGCAATACCACCGGCCCGACGTGCAAATCGCGGTGATATGCGTTACCGCCGGTGCATCCAGGCTGTCGCTGCGGGAGCTGGGCCGCGGGATTGCGTCCAGCCTCGGCCATGCCGGAGCGGACGACGCCCTGGTGATCGCCAGCAGCGATATGTCGCACGAACAGGGAAGGGACGCACTGGATACCGTCAATGCCAATGATCCACCGGCCATCGCTCAGATGGAAAGACTGGATGCGGAGGGGCTCCTGCGCACCTGCAGTGAAAAAGGCATATCCATGTGCGGTGCCCTGCCTGCGGTGGCGATGATGGAATCGGTCAGGGCCAGGGGAGGCGAGCAGGGCAAACTCGTTAGACGCGCCACGAGCGCCGATTCTCCGTATGGGCGGGGGGATTACGTGGTAGGATATGCCGGGATGATCTTTACCTGAGCACAATATCACCGACCATGTCAAAAAAAGAGAAAGCCCGCCGGGTCATCGACAGACTGCAAAAGCAATACCCCGATGCACGCATACATCTCGATTACGAAACACCGTTGCAACTGCTGGTGGCCACGATCCTGGCGGCGCAGTGCACGGATAAAAAGGTCAATGAAGTCACCCCGGACCTCTGGAAAGCATTTCCAACCGCAGAAGATATCGCTGAAGCCCCACCGGAACGGCTCCATGAAATACTGCGTCCGACCGGATTTTACCGGCAGAAAACCAAAAGTATCCGGACAATGTGCCGCACGATCATGGAAGAGCACGACGGAAAAGTACCGCAGACCCTGAAACAGCTCACATCCCTGCCCGGGGTGGGCAGGAAAACGGCGAACGTCGTGCTTGCCAATGTTTACGGCAAACAGACCATTCCCGTGGATACCCATGTGAAACGCGTCTCGGGCCGCCTCGGCCTCTCCACCGGTCGCAATCCCGACAGGATTGAAGAACAGCTCTGCGGGCTGATCCCCGAGGAGAGGCGTTCACGCGCCGCTCTGGTGATTGGCGAACACGGGCGGAACATATGCAAGAGCCGGAAGCCGGATTGTCCGCACTGTCCGGTGAGCGGGCTGTGCGATTATGCCAGCCCGAATTTTACGGATAAACGTCATTGACCAATAGCCCGCATATTTCATAAACCAAAGGCAAATATATGATAAACGATCTGACAACAGTATGATGGGTCGCTTTCTTCAGGGTTTCAAATTCAACCAGTGTGTATCTGCGCCGGACAAACGGCGGTTGACCTGCCTGCTGCAGGCATGCCCTTCGGGCGCGTCCTCTGCGGCACAATTGTGGTTGAAACAAAGCATTGAGCTTTATACTATGTAAGGTGGTTCAAACATAATAACACTTCCAAAACTCTGAAATTGGGCTGCGGAGGAACACATGCGAACAAGAATGAAAATGCGCAACTGTGCAGTAACACTTCTCTGTCTGGCTTTATTACTTGCCGCCGACCGGAGCGGCCGGCTGATACGTTAAAGGAGGATCTCGAAATCGGCGCCTCGGCGCTGGAATTTCGCGCCGGCGACTACGTGAATGTCGGCAACTCCGACGTGCTCAACCCGGAAAAGCAGATCACGCTTGAGGCGTGGATTCGACCGCTGGAGGATAATCAGCCCATTATCTGGCGGGGTCATGACGGGACACATTCGAGTGACAACGCCTATGCACTGATGACGCGTCGGGACCGGATCCGTGTGCGGTTCGGTGGGTCGCAGGCCCATGTCGGGTCGATCCGGCCGGGACGGTGTATTTTGCCGCCGGCATATGGCCGCAGCACGGCGTGTTCATCTATGCGCTGGATGCAAAGAGTGGGGAAGTAGTGTGGGTCAACGATACCACAAGCTCCGCTTATGTCAACCTACCCCACAGCGACGCATCGGGCTACGGCGGTCTGGCGCCCCGGGGTTACCTGGCACTGGATGAGGACCGTCTGGTTGTTGCGGGCGGCCGGACGCCCTGATGCTCGGGGCGGGCAGCGGTGATCTGCTGCGGGAGCTGCTCGGCCGGAACAGTTGGAATTACAGCCGCCGCTACGGCTGCAACACGCTGAATGCGAGCGAGCATCTGCTTCTTTACCGCAGCGGTTATGCGGGTTATTTCGATCTGGAACACGACAGTGGCACCGGGAACTTCAGCGGTTTTTGCAGCGGCTGCACCGCCAACATGATAGCGGCCGACGGGGTGATGAACCCGCTGGACTACACGCGCACCTGCACGTGCAGCTACGCGCACCAGACCTTTCTGGCCATGGTTCATATGCCGGAGGATCCGAATATCGAGTCCTGGACGCGCTACGAGGGTTCGCGTCCCGATCCGGCGGGCCACGGGATCAATTTCGGCGCGCCGGGGCGGCGCGTGGACGTGGCGGGAGGCGGGTTGGTGTGGCACGACGAGAGCGGCACATCGCATCGTCATCCCTCGGCGATCACCGGCAGCGGCGGACCGGAGTGGGTGGCGGCGTCGGTCCGGGAGGAGGAGGGCGAGATAAGGATCGGAGACCTGATCGACACGACCTACACTGTTCGTCTGCATTTCGCCGAACTGCATGAGGAGGTGGAGGCGGGCGAGCGGGTTTTCGATGTTCTGATCGACGGCGAGGAGGTGCTCGAGAGGTATGATATCGTCGCGGAGACCGGCGGCGTTCTGCGCGGTGTGGTGGAGGAGCTGGAGGTGGATATGCAGGGCGGGCGCATGAGCATCGAGCTGCGCCGAAGTGAAGGCGCGGAGCGCGATCCGTCCATCAGCGGGATCGAACTGCTCGCGGACGATGGGCGGTAGGCCGGCGGGGCCGGGCGCGTTGCCGATACCCCGGCCCGTAGTGGACGCTTTCAAGCCTGCCTGCCGGCAGGCAGGCGTCCCTGGTTAACGTTGCTTTTTTCGGACTCCGGAGCCCCTGAAGGGCTCACTACAAACCTCTTGCAACAGGTTCAGCCCGCCGGGTCATCAACGGCATCGAGCTATTCCACCGCCAGTTCGAAACTCTCCGAGTGGCTGTTGAACTCCGGCGCATACATGCACTGGATGGAAGCCACGCCGGTCTGATAACGTCCCCTGTGCTGCACCCTCACCGAATACTCGAAAACATACGTGCCTTTCGGCAGATAGTCGATGAAAAAATGACTGGCCGTGTCGCGCGTCGATTCGTAATAGCGCAGCCCGTCCTGGAACCGGTAGCCGGAGAGGACGTTCACCGGTTCGGTGCCGCTGCCCCGGTGATCCTTCAGATGCACGTATTCCATGTCGCGGTCGGTCCGCAGGACGATGCGCACCACCAGCTCGTCACCAACCTGCACCGGCCCGTCGACCCGCTCAAGCTGCGGCCCGCGCTCGGTGTGCTGTTTCGTGTAAAGCGCCTTCTCCAGCGTCAGCGGCGTCTCTTCGTGCGGCGTCACTTTATCGATATCTTCCAGATACTGCCAGTGCAGTCCACCCCAGGCAAGGCCTTTATCGACTTTTTCCACCGTCACCGCCCCCATCTCCGGCTCGATTTCCGGCCCGGTGAAGCGTTTCTCGAAAAATCCCGTCCCGGCCTCCACCTCCGGCGGCTCGATATTCGTGTCGGCAAGCGACACCCCGACAATCTCGTCGGAAGCCAGCATGTCGGCCCCGCGCAGCAGCAACGCATAAATCGCATCGGCCGTCGCTTTCGTGGTCTTCCAGTCCTGCGTCTGCTTCTGTTTCAGCAGCCACACCCTGCACTCTTCCACGGCTTCGGCATCGCCCATCACCTCGTCGAACGCTTCGATCATCAGCGCCTGGGTCTCGATCGGCGCCCGGTACCACCACCACGAACGCTCCATGTCGCGCCAGAACCGGCCCAGCTCCTCGTCGGTGACCGAGCGTTCCCTGATCGAGCGCATGATGCCGCGCGCCGCCTCCCGCTCGCCGAACCTGTGCAAAGCCAGCGCCAGATGGGCCTGCGACTGGCGGCTGCCGGCTTCCAGCCAGTTGTCCTTCGCGCGCTGTATGAAGAAATCCACCGCCTCGCGATGTTCGGCGGCAATGGGCCGCTCGTCAAGGAAGAACGTACGTCCGTAAAGATACAGTGCGACCGTGGGCGAAGGCGTGTATTCCCCGGGATTACCCCGCTGCAGGATAAGGCGATGCCTTTCCCCGGCCCAGTTATCAAGGTGTGACAGCGCCTTCAGTGCCGGCGATACGTCGATGTTCACACCCAGGTGCCGCAGGCGGCCGAAACCGGTCGTTATATAGAGCGTGATGAAATCGTTCGGACGTCCGCCGGGGAACCACGGCCACGCGCCGCTGTCGAGCTGCATCTCGGAGAGCCTGTGCAAAAGCCGCCCCGTTTCGTCGTCGAGACGGTTCCCGTCGAACAGTATGCCCACATTCCGCCGCGCCTGGCTCTCGCTTTCGGCCTGTCGCACCCAGGGTGTCTCCTCCAGCACGACATCTTTCAGCTCCTCGTTCTTCTCCAGCGGGCTGTCCAGAGCGTCGGTGGCCTTCCACTGATCAAAAATCCGCCGGATTTTCGGGTCGGAGTTGGCGATATACCGCGCCAGGGCGTTCGCATAAAGCCGGTTGAACGTATGTTCGGCGCTCTGGTGCGGATGTTCCATCAGGTAGGGCAGCGCCATCACGGCATACCACGACGGGTTGGAAACCATCTGGAGCGTAAGGGTTTTGCTCCGGAGCGTCTCCGAATCGCCGGACTCGAGCAGCTTATCGAATGCAAATTCGCGCACCTCCGGTCCGCGTATGGGCAGCGGGAGCGATTCGGTGATCATGATGCGGCGCGATAGCACCGGCAGGTAGCCCTCCTCACCGTCGGAGAGCCGGCCTGTCGCCCCGACCGCCCTGTAGATCAGAACGCCGGGCCTGTCGGGCACCGCGATCCGCCAGGAGTAGGTGCGCGACTCTTTCGAGGGTACGTCGAAGCGTTTTTCGGTCTCCACGTTCCCCATCGCCTCATCAAGACCGTCCCCGGTGCGTGCATCCTCGAAACTCAGCCGCACCGCACCGGTCTGCCGGGCGGGCGACTGGTTGGTGACCCTGACGGTGAACTCCAGCTCGTCGCCCTCGCGCAGGAACCGGGGCGGGTTGGGCTGAACCATCAGGTCTTTGGCGGTGACCGCGCTATCGGTCAACAGTCCCGCGCGCAACTCGCCGTCGTGGGCAAAGCCGAGGAACTTCCAGCCGGTCAGCGCTTCGGGCATGGTGAACTCCATGCGCACCTCGCCGTCCTCGTTCGAGAGAAGATGCGGATAGAAAAAGGCCGTTTCGTTGAAATCCTTGCGCGCCACCACCTGGTCGAGGTCCACGTTCGGGACCGGCTCGGGCTCCTCCGCTTCCGCCTCCGCAGCGTCCATATTGGCCTCCACCCCCGCCGGCGCCAGCGCGGCTTCGGCCATAACCATACCATCCACACCTCCGATTCCCCTGCTGTAAAGGAACCGGTGCACTCCGAGGCGCCCGATCAGTTCGCCGGGATACGAACGGTAGGTGATCCGGACGGTCTTCCCGCCCACCGGCCAGGAGAGGCGAAGCCTTTGCAACGAGTTCTCGAAGCTCGTTCTGACGGGCGAACGGTCCCGGCGGAAGACGTCGAAACCGCTCATCCACTCGTGCGGGAGGAAAGTATCAAGCGACTTATCATAAAGTGTGGCCACCATCTCGGCCGCCGCTGCCTCCGCATCCGGGCCTTTGATCACGGCCGTCCATCTTTCCTGCTCTCCGGGTCCGAGTTTCGAGACGAACCGTTCCCAGGATATATCCAGCTCCTTGTTGCTCCAGGGCACCTCCACGCGCCGGGATTCGATATACGCACGGTTCTCCCTCACCATGGTCACGCGCACGGTGAAGCCTCCGCGCATCTCTTCGCCCACCTCCTGCGTGATCGCGACCTGGGTGCGTTCAGGGTCGGTCCAGTAGCTTTGCAGGATCTTGCCGCGGTGTTCGATCTCGACGTAGGCGCGCGCCTCGTCGTATCCGCTCCCCCACAGGGCTGTGAACTCCTCTCCCGGCTCGACAGACCACGCGGGTGCGTCGAAGAGGTGGGGAACTTTAAGCGTCAATCTCTCCGCATCCGGATCGATGACCCGCAGCGGCAGCTCCGCCCGCACGGCCCTGCCGAACCGGTCTCGGGTCTCGAGCACGGCGCGGTAGAAGCCGGTCTCCAACTCAAACGCATGCGTATCGTGGCCGGCCGGATCGGTCGAGAACTCGCGCTCGGTCACCGCTTCGCCCAGGCGCCACGCGCCGGGGTCGGACAGGTCGGGCTGCGGCTCGTCATCTGCGGCCCACGGACCCGGGCGGCGCGGGCTGCGCAGCCGAGCGCGGTGGACCTTTTCGGGCGCCCGGAGTCTGTAGATTCTCAGCGTGCCTTCGGCGCTCTGTCCCTCGCCGTCCAGCGTTGTGGTGCGGATGGCGACCTCGAACCTTTCGTCCTCGACGAGCCAGTCTTCGGCCGAAAGCGTTGCGTTCAGCGCCGTATAGCCGACATTGACAACCCCCTGTGCGGACCGGGTCTCGCCCGCGGCATCGGTCACGTCGGCATAGACCGTGTAGCGGAATGTCGGGTCGTCTTCCCCGGGCACCTCGGGGTCCGGCCGAGCGATGAACTCGACATTGAAGGCGCCATCCACCCCGGTTTCGGTAACGCCGTGTGCGATTTCCTGTTCCTCCTGCGGGACCGGTGGCAGCCACCATCCACGCAGGTGCAGCCAGCCCGGGAATCGCACCTTGCGCACCACGCGCCAGCGCACGCGGGCGCCGTCGGTGGGAGCGCCCGTGTAGGCCGTCGCCGTGCCGGTGAGGCTGACCGTATCGTTGAGCCGTGGCGCCTCGGCGGGCGGATCGAGCGACACCCGGAAGGTCGGGCGTTTGTATTCCTCAACCGTCACCGGCGTCTGCCCGGGCGGATGACCGTCCACCCTGATACTCATCCGACCCGTGAGCCGGTCGCGCGGGGCGGTGAAACTTCCGCTCAGCGATCCGTGATCGTTGGTTCGGGTGCTGTGCCGCTCGACCTCCTTTCCGTTGACATCTCTGAGAACGACAGTTACCCGCCGATTCGGAATGGTCTCGTAGCTGTCTTCGAACTGATCCACGTCGATACACAGACCCTTGTAGCGGATCGTCTGGCCGGGCCGGTAGATCGAGCGGTCGGTGAAGAATACGGTGCGCTCGAACCGCCTTTCCGGTCGGGTGACCGTGCGGGCGGAATGGCGCCCGCCGGTGCTGATGTGCTGATCCTCGCGGTCGATCAGCAGCACGTGGCTGCGCCCGCTCAGAGCTTCGACCCGGAACATCCCGTCCGGACCGGTCTCGGCCGGGTCCAGTTCGACCAGCGGATGGTTTCTCCACGGTTGCGCCAGTGCCCAGGTGCGGACGCGGGCGCCTTCAACGGGCTCGCCGCTTTCGGCCTCGAGCACCAGGCCCGCCAGTGTCCGTTCCCCGGTGCCGGAGCGCATCACCAGCGCCAGCTCGCTCACCCAGACGGGCGCCTGCGAGACGTTGCTGAATTCCGGGTTATGGGAGGCGAGGAGCCAGTAGAAACCGGGTTCGAGATCAGCGGGGGCGGGGGATCGTTCGGTGCGTTCGTGGTAATCGTCGGTCCTCGGCAGCTCCGCCGTCCACTCCAGCGCCGGTTCTATTTCCAGAACGTTTTTTAGCTTATTCAGGTTGAATTGTTCCGGGTGGCTGTCGGGAGACGCTTCCAGGTCCTTCTCCCAGTTCCACGCCACCAGCCGGAAATGGATCTTATCGACATTGCGGTAGCGCACTTCGATATCGGGCGTGGGTCGGTTCCAGACGCGCTCGGTGCTGATCGAGGCCGATTTGTTTTCGATCTGCTGTATGATGTTGTAGCAGAGTTTTCCGCCGGGGCTGTCGGGGAACATCTTTTCGCCCTGCGAGGCGATATCGCGGGCTTCGACGAGTTCACCTTCGTCCTGCAACAGAGAGGCGAGGTCGTGCCGTGCGCGGGCGGAAATTTCGTGATCTCCATGCCGATCGATAAAGCGCCGCAGAGCGGCCCGGTAGCGGATGTTCTTTTCCTCGCCCGAGGCCATGTTGTAGGCGAAGCGGAGCCGGTCCAGATCCCAGTCGATCAGCGCGTCGGTGTTGCCGGCTTCGCGGTGAAAAGCGAGCAGGTCCTGGTAAAGCAGCACGGCCTTATAGACCGGCGAGCCGGTATCGGTGGTCTCGACCTGCCAGCGCATGAACTCCTCGGCGGTGGCGAAGACGGCGGTATCGGCCGAGAGCACGAAGGCGTCCTGCGGCCGCGCAGCGGCCTGTTCGCCGCTGCGGTAGAACTCAAGTGCGTCGGCGCCCACGAAGTCGTAGAGCGTGGGCCGGTAGCGGTCGGGCATCGTGCCTCTATCCAGAAGCGCGTCGTAGTCTTCGATCGGGGTCTGCCGGAGCAGCTCATCGTTTTCGAGCGCGGCGGAGAAGTTTCTATCGATTTCGGCAAAGATACGCGGCAGATCCCAGGCGGTGATATCCTCGCCGGGCGCTTCGGCGGTGGCGGTGCGCTGCATGAACCGCCGGCGGTTGGCCTGGAAGTAGTGCCAGTACCAGTTGGCGAGGATGGCTTTCATGACCGGCTGCATCTGCCGTGGTGCGCCTTCGATTTTTTCCTCGAACCGGACGATTTTTTCTTCCGGTCTGTCGCCCTGGATCTGACCCTCGAGGGCCACTTTCTGCCCCATAGCGCGAACGGCCTCGGCGTAGGCCTCCGCTTCGAGGGCCCCCTCGATGATCGGATCGAGGTGTTCGATGGCGGTCCGCGGCAACCCCGCGCCGATGGCTTCACGGACCTTCTCCCAGTGTTCGCTGCGGGAAAGGGGTTCGTCCGACGAGGCATGGATGACAGCGAAGATCGCGAGCATGAACCCCAAAACCATCAAGACTTTACGGAGCGGCAACATGCGACCCTTTTCCCTCTTCATCCTGAATCTCCAAAATAAATTATTTTATACCCGTTATATCGGCTGGAACTCCACCAACATTGCACATAATGACCGCCCGCGCCCAAGCAAGCAACATCGGGCAGGAGAAAAATCTCTTCCTTCCTATTATTGAGACACACCAGGGGCGAAAATGTTCCGGGGAATAACCGTTCCGGACCGCTGCGGACCGCGCAGGATCTCTCCGAAGCGTCCGGTATCGCTATCGGCGCGGTCCTTTGCCAGCGCCACTTTTCCGTTGACCAGCACCGTATGTATTCCGTCAGGAGGTGTGTTATAATGCTCGAAATCGGCTTGTGAGCCTGCGATCTGCGGATCGAAAAGGACGATATCGGCCTTCATCCCCGGCGCAATAAGTCCACGGTCGGCGAGTGCGAGCCTGCGTGCGGGCATGAAGGTCATTTTACGCACGGCCGCCTCCAGCCCGAGCAAACGGCGTTCACGCACGTAATCGCCGAGCACGCGGGGAAATGTGCCGAAGTTCCTCGGGTGGACAAGGTTCAGGCCGGAAACCACGCCGCCGTCGGAAGCGACCATGCCCGGGTCCGACATCAGTGCCATGTCCACATCCTCCCGGCGCAGGGCATGGAAAATGCATCGGGGGTTGACTTCGGCCGTCAGATCCATGGCGGCGGAGACGGGGTCCGTTCCCCGGCGTTTTGCCAGTTCAGCCAGAGTTTGTCCGCCCACCTCCGGATCGGCGATCTGGATTTTATCCGCACCGCCGATCCATGCCATTTTCCCGGCCACTTCGCTGTGGATACGTTCCCGGATGGCGTCATCTTTCAATCGCCCGGAGAGTTTACCCCCTTCACTGACCCATTCGGGGATGACGACCGAACTGAGGCGGGTTTGTGTTGCCGGATAGGGGTGGACATCCCATGCGATATCAACACCTTGCTCACGGTAGTTTTGAATGTGGGCAATCACTTCCTCCATGCGCTCGCCGGTGGTTCGTCCGCGCCGGTGCAGCACCTTCAGGTGCGATATCTGCACGGCGATCCCCGCTTGCAGGCCGACGTTTGCGGCTTCGGTCACCGCCTCGAAGACCTGTCCCCCGGCGCTGCGTTTATGCGTGGCGTACAGGCCGCCCCAGGCAGCGACTTCACGGGCGATCCCGACAATTTCCCGGCATTCCGCCCATGCACCGGGCACGTAAAAAAGTCCCGTAGACATCCCCAGCGCGCCCTGGTGCATGGCTTCTCCCGCCAGACGGCACATAGTGCTGAGTTCCTTACGATCAGGCTCCCGTGCGGCCATCCCCATCACCTCCCGGCGAAGCGTGCCGTGTCCGGCCAGCGTGGCATAGTTAACGGCGGGACGCGCCTGCTCGACCAGATCCAGATGTTGACCGATGGGCAGACTCGATGCACCGCAATTGCCGCCCACAACGGTTGTAACGCCCTGAACCAAAAAGTTGTCTGCCGCAGGATGTTTCAGGATGTCCCGGTCGGCGTGGGTATGCACGTCGATGAATCCCGGCGACAATACCAATCCCCCTGCATCAATGCGACGACGGGCGGGCGGGTTGACAGAAACTCCGACCGCCTGGATCCTGTCGTCTTTGATCGCCACGTTGGCCGGAAACCACGGTTCTCCGGCGCCGTCGCATACTCGCGCCCCCACGATGAGAATATCCGCCTCCTCCCGTTCCCCGCGCGTTTCCTTCCGTTCATCCGCACCCCTCATAATTATTCACCTCACTGTAACTCGCTTCCATTCTTCGAACTATGCCAATGCTTGCGTCCATAGTAACATTGTTTTCCCGACGGGTCAATGTCAATCCCGGCGGGGACTGCGGCCAAACGGCGTTTTGCGTGTGTTTTTTTTCGTTCGGTTTGTTCTCAAAGATAAAGGACGGAGGTGTATTTGCTCCATTGGTGAAAAGTCGGTTAGAATATAGTTAATAGATTGGTAACCTTCGGCAAAGGTAAGATGGCGATGTCCCCCATGAAAAAGCAATTGGTCGGTATCGAGTTGCGCAGGGACGGAATCTCGGCTGTCGAATTGAGAAAGTCCGGGGATTCCTATGTCCTTGAAAATACGGCTCAGGTCGATCTCACGGATGGCCGGGATCTTTCAGGGGCATTGAAAGATTTGTTCGGAGAACGAGGATTTTCCCGCCGCGCGTTCGTCTCCCTCGCTCCGCCCGACAGCCGGGTGTTTCTGAACCGGATTTCCACGACGCTCCCCCGCCTGGGCCAGGTCCGAAGCGTGCTCAAAAGTCAGATCGAAGATTCCGTTCCGATAGCTTTCGAAGATATCGTCGCCGATACGGGCGATGTGTGGCAGGATGCCGATGAATCCGGAGAGAGGACCCTGCTGGCCGCAGCGATCAACCGGAGCGTACTGTTATCCATCACCGAAGCTTTCGATGATGCGGGAGCGCCGCTCGACAGGATCATCCCCGCCCCCTCCGCCCTCGATGCCATAGCGCGTTGCGCGAAGACGGACCTTGAGGGAAAGGACATTCTGCTGCTGCATTGCGACGAGGAAAGATCCTATATGGCCTTTTACAGCAACGGCTGCCAGGTCCTGGTAAGGGCTATGGGACCGATCGGGCCCGGACAGGACGACAACGCCCCTTCGGAGACGTTCTTGCGAGAAATCGGGCTGAGCTGGCGGCGCTTGTTCGGCTCGACCATACCCTCCGATACCGCCGTTGTGGTCAGTGCGCCGGGGGAAAGCAGAGGCTCAGAGTTTTTCCGGCGTCTGCCCGGGACGGTGAGTTTCGTACCGCCGCAATCACTGATAGAAAACTGGGAAAAGGTTGAAGATAAGTATTGGATACCGGCTGCGCTGGCCGTGCAGGGCGCGCAAAGGGAGCGTCCGAACTTCCTGAAGGTATTGAAAGAAGAAACGCGGGCAGCAAGCAAGCCCGTGGCACATATCGCGGTTGCCTGCGTGCTGCTGGCTGTGCTTCTGGCCCTGGGTATCGGGCGCCTGTACACGACACGTCACCGGCTACGGCGCCAGGAAGCGCAGATTGAACAGTCGATTGAGAGGGAGTTCCGCGCCGTTTTCCCGGAACTTGACCACGTCAGGGATACCGAAGTGATGGTTGTGACTCTCCGGAGGGAGCTGGACGATTTGCAGCAGAGGCATGATGGTTTGCAGGCCGCTGTCGGACGACAACACAATCCGGTGGCCCTTTTGAACGTGTTCAACCGGGCGATCCCGGAAGGTCACCACATTGAACTGGACAGTATAAGGATTGGCGCCGACGCAATGAGGGTGGAAGGCAGTGCCGGGGATGTGGGGGAAGCAGAAGAACTGCGCGATGCACTGTCGGCGCTGGAGATTTTCGACGATGTGGCTATCAACCACTCCGGCCGCTCCGGCGCCGGAGCCGGGTTTGATCTGAACATCTCGTTCCGATGATGAACGGATACCGGCGGCTCCCGGCCGTCCGTGCGGTGAGTTTTTGCAAGGTTTTGCAGGATTTTCGGCGGCAAGAAGCCGGCAATTATCAGTTCCACTCCGTTAACAGCATGGTAAGAGTATGGGATCCTCCTCACGGGAAAAAATGATCTTTGCGGCAGCGTCAGTTGTGCTTCTGTGCCTGCTTGTCTACCAATTTGTGCTGAAACCGGTGGCAAGAGACATCGATTCGCTAAGGAATAGGGTGCCGCTGAAGGAGGAGGAACTGGCTGAAGTGGAGGAAAATGCCGAACTCTACGCAAAGCTTGCAGGCAGGATCAAGGAACTCAGCAGTGATTTGCCGGAACCCGAGGCCGACTTCAGGCCCAGCTCTTTTATCGAGAAAGCCCTGGAAGAGTCCGGCATCGGATCCTGGTCATTCAGCAGCACGACCGAGACGCGGGAAGAGCGGATGATACAGGTATCTGTCGACATCAGCATCGAAGAGACCGGGTGGAGAGAACTCATAGATTTTTTCCGGCAGCTCGATGAAGCTGCGCCATCTCTGCGATTGAGCAACTTCGATATCCGGCAGCGGCGTGTGAGGCGAGGGGACAACCAGCAACTAACCGCCAATGTTAGTGTTACCGGATTGCGCCGGCCGGAATAGTCCGTTTTCCCAAAGGTCCCATTCCCTTCTCCCATTGAGATCGAAAACGTTCCAGATAGAGACGCTTGGTTGCAAGGTCAATCAATACGATTCGCAGCGTCTGGCGGAGATGCTGGAGAATGCAGGATTTTCGCACGTCCCTCCGGGTGAAACGCCCGATCTGTGGTTCGTCAACACATGCACCGTCACCCATGCGGCGGACAGAAAGGCAAGGCAGCTCATAAGACGGCAAAACCGCGAAGCTCCCCGGTCAGGAATATTCGTTACCGGATGTTATGCCACCCTCGAAAAGGATCTCATCGCCGGCATCGACGGGGTGAATGGGGTCTACGGGCCTGATGAATGGGACCGGATGCTTGAGGCGGTCTGCTCGCAGGCCGGCACCCCCCCTCCCGGCATCCGGAGCAGCGATTTCGGCCTGAACTGCTTCCGTGGCCGTGCACGCGCCTGTGTTAAAATACAGGACGGCTGTGATGCGTTCTGCAGCTATTGCATCGTGCCGCACGTGCGCGGCAGACCCAGAAGCCGTCCCCTCGAGGATGCCCTGGAGGAAGGCCGCAGAATGATCGGTCACGGTTTTCGTGAGCTTGTATTGACCGGTGTCCATCTGGGACTGTACGGGCGGGACTTATCGGAATCCGTTGAATTGGCGGATGTTGTGAGCGCCTTTGCAGCGCTTGACCGGCATGTCCGCATACGCCTGAGTTCGCTGGAGGGACCGGAGGCCAACGGGCGGTT
The DNA here is from genome assembly GCA_003551565.1 of Candidatus Brocadiaceae bacterium. GTDB lineage: Bacteria > Planctomycetota > Brocadiia > SM23-32 > SM23-32 > PUMZ01. Next base: position 25,008 of record PUMZ01000155.1, read on the forward strand.
GCTGGCCGCCATGACCTCCCCCAACGTATGCCCCCACCTGCATCTGCCCCTGCAAAGTGCGGATGCCGAAGTATTGAGGGCGATGGGAAGAAGCTACGGGCCGGTGGAATTTTACGATGTGCTTGAGACGGTCAGGGCAGCGCTTCCGGATCCGGCCATAAGCACGGATATCATCGTCGGTTTCCCGGGCGAGAGCGATCGGGCATTCCGCAACACGCTGGAGTTCTGCGAGAATGCGGGATTCAGCCGGATCCATGTGTTCAATTACAGCCCGCGGCCGAATACGGTTGCATACGGCATCGCTCCCCGGATCGACCAGGCAACCGCCGGGCGGAGATCGGAAGCACTGCGGTCCCTTGCCGGACGGCTGGGGACCGAATGGGCATCGAAATTCCTCGGTCGCAACCTGCGTGTACTCTATGAAAAAACGGAACCCGACGGGTGGATGTGTGGCTACAGCGATCGCTACGTGCGTGTTAAGGCGCCCGCGGACGCCGCTCTTCTCGGGAATCTCACCACCACATCAGTCCATCGGCAGGAAGGGTGCGAGCTTATGGGCCGGATCGGAGAGAACGCAACAGGACAAAGCGATGACTGAATGTACAAACCTCGACACATCGTTTAGCATCGGAAGTTTTTGCTCAGAACAGACTGCAGGTTCCGTCTCCCCTCAGCTTGCGCTCATAGGTGGAAACCCATGTCCCGGCAAGTTTACTGCCGCTGCTTTACGGATTGAGCAGTGACTGATATAATAAAAATGGTATATTAAAATGCAGGATAAAAATTATCGGACTTTTTCTCTTCGCGCCGGTATCCGTCCCGGCTCCGTATATCCGCACTGATTAACGATGTTACCCAAATGTTTGAAAGGAGTCCCGGTATAAAGATGAACCCATCCTCTTCTTCTCCGGGTGGTTGGGAGGAGATCGAACATGACGCCGATATAGGACTGCGCGTGGAAGCGGAGACCGAGGAGGCGCTTTTTCGCAACGCCGCACACGGAATGATCGGCTTGTTGACCGACCCCACTTGCGTGGCTCCCGATCGGACCCGTTCGATCACTGTGGAAGGAGCCGATCGGGAATCTTTGCTGGTCGGATGGCTGGAGGATATTCTCTGGCTGTTCGAGGTGGAGAGCTTTACGCCGTGCAGCGCCGGGGTGGTGCGGCTTGAAAACGGAAAAGCATCGGGTCAAATCCGTGGGGAGCGATTCGACCCACGACGGCATGAGAGAAGATATGCCATCAAGGCGGTCACCTGGCACAATCTTGAAATAACACGCAAGGACGGGGTTTACAGTGTCAGCATTATCTTTGACGTGTAATGCGGCGGGCGGCCGGCCCGTTGTGTCCGCTCATACTGACGGGACCAAACGCCCCGCCGGTCAAGCGTTTGCGTTCCGGCCGGCGGTGGCCGGGCCCACGGAACCGTTTTTTCGTAAATATTCAGTAAAGCACTTAGTTTCCCCACCGGAACAGGGCACGGTGGGGATGATTTGACGCAGTTCACTGAGCATTTAGTTTTTTTCTTTCTGAATCAGGAGGGTCCATTCCATGGCAGAGGAAATTGGCAAGCTCAAAAAAATAAGTGATTACCTGTGGGAAGCCCCCGCAACCGGGAGTATGAACGTGCCGGTGCGTATCTATGCCGACAGGACGCTGGTGGAGCACATCCAAAAGGAGGATGTTCTGGATCAGGCCATGAACGTGAGCTTCCTGCCGGGGATCGTCGAGGCTTCCTTTGCCATGCCGGATGCGCACTGGGGCTATGGTTTCCCGATCGGGGGCGTTGCCGCTTTCGACCCGGAGGCTGGAGGCGTGATTTCACCGGGCGGGATCGGATTCGATATCAACTGCGGCGTACGGATGATAAGAACCGGCCTGACGGGGGACAGGGTGCGGGCGCGGATCGACAGACTGGCCGGTGCACTCTACAACGCAGTGCCGTCCGGAGTCGGTTCCGAGGGCGGAGTTAAAACGCTGAGTGCATCGGATCTTGGAAAGGTGATGCTCCGCGGCGCCGGATGGGCCGTGGAGAACGGCTGGGGAGAGCAGGACGATTTGTTGCGCACCGAAGACGGCGGAGCGATGGAGGGAGCCGACCCCGATGCGGTCGGCAAACGGGCCATCGAACGGGGCCAGCCACAGGCCGGCACCCTCGGCAGCGGTAACCATTTCCTCGAAGTGGATGTTGTGGATGAGGTTTACGATGAGGAAATCGGCAGTGTCTTCGGCGTGGAACCGGGCCTGACCGTGCTTCAGATTCACTGCGGATCGCGGGGGTTCGGCCATCAGATCTGCAGCGATTACCTCAAGCTCATGCAGAACGCGTCGAAAAAACACGGCATAAGCCTCCCGGACCGCCAGCTCGCCTGCGCACCGCTGGACAGTCCCGAGGGCGGGAGGTACTACGGGGCGATGGCGGCGGCGGCCAACTTTGCATGGTGCAACCGCCAGATCATCCAGGCGCTCGCATTAAAAGCATTTTCAAAAATTTTTGGGGCCGGAAGGGATGGACTCGAATGGCGTCAGATCTACGACGTATGCCATAACATCGCAAAATTCGAAAAGCATTGCTACCGCGGCGCGGAGAAGACGCTTTGCGTCCATCGCAAGGGGGCCACGCGCGCCTTCGCACCGGGCCGGGATGAAGTTCCTGAGCCGTATCGCGCAACCGGCCAGCCGGTTCTTATCCCGGGAGATATGGGCACCGCCTCCTTCCTGCTTGCGGGCACGCAGGAGGCCATGCACCAGACCTGGGGCAGCACGTGCCACGGAGCGGGAAGAACGATGAGCCGCAAAGGGGCCATAAGGGAAGGGAAAGGACGCAATATCATGAAGGAGATGAAAGACAGAGGAGTGACGGTAAGGGCCCGCGGCAAAAGAACCGTGGCCGAGGAAATGCCCTACGCCTACAAGGATGTGGATTCTGTTGTGAATGTTATGCATGGGGCCGGGATAACGAAAAAGATCGCCCGCCTCCGGCCGCTGTGTGTGGTGAAAGGATAAGAGTTATGCGCAAAGAAGCCTTGTACTACGAGAAACGGGATAAGGGACGCGTGAGATGCCGCCTGTGTCCGCATCAGTGCCTGATCAACAGCGGCAAGAGCGGTTTCTGCAGGGTGAGGCGCAACGTCGGAGGCCGGCTCGAAGCCACGACGTACGGCCTCGTAACCGCCGCCGGTATGGACCCGATTGAAAAAAAACCCCTCTACCATTTCCATCCCGGCTCCATGATTTTTTCGCTGGGACAGGCCGGATGCACCTTCCACTGCGATTTCTGCCAGAACTGCCGGCTGCTCTCTCCCGATATACCGCAACAGGAACTTTCGCCGGAAGACGCGGTCGGAGCGGCCGTCGAAAACCATTCAACGTCCATTGCATATACATACAACGAGCCGTGGGCGGGATACGAATACGTGCTCGATACGGCTTCTGCGGCCCACCGGGCCGGACTGAACAACGTACTGGTGACAAACGGGTACTGTATGCAGGAACCGTTCGATAACCTGGCGCCGTTCATCGATGCCATGAATGTCGATCTCAAGAGCATGCGGGAAGAGTTTTACCGCACCCGGACCAGGGGGGAATTAGAACCTGTCAGGCGAACCATAGAGGATGCCCTGCGGGCAGGGATCCATCTTGAGATTACAAACCTGCTGATCACGGGTTTGAACGACTCCCCGCAAGATGTTCGGGCGCTGGTTGCCTATGTGGCGGAGCTCGGGAGAGATGTCCCGCTCCATATCGCAAGGTACCATCCTGCTTACAAAATGGACAGGCCGCCCACACCGCCCGGAACCCTGCTCCAGGCATACGAGATCGCCGCGGAAGCACTCGATTACGTTTACCTGGGCAACGTGACGGGGATCGGCGGCGCAGACAGCGCCTGCCCCGGCTGCGGCAGCCTGCTCGTGCGGCGCGGCGGCTTTTCGGCGCGGATCGAAGCTCTTGACCGGGACCGCTGCACTTCCTGCGGCAAGAAGGTCAACTTCATTATGTGAGCCCGTGGGCATGCCGCTCTCCCCGCCCGAAGAGAAGGAAATCATCGTCTTCTTCGCCCGGTTGCAGCTTGATGGCGGATATGATTTCATCCAAAAGGGCGGAATATTCATTCAGAATCTGAAATTGGCGTTCCCTGAATACTTACCGCGAGAAAAAGGGATCGACCTGTTAACGATCCGCAATCAACAATTCACGGGATCCATCTTCCCCGGAAATCACATCGGTGTAGGGAGTGTTCTCTATTTCCCGTCTGGTATAGACCAGCAAATCGGCATCCACACTTAAATCGTTAAAATATTTCCTGCATGCCATCGGACGGTTGATAAACCTCTTATCCGAACTTTCCACTATTATCATGATATCCGCATCACTGAAAACCGTCGCCCTATCTTCGGCCAGTGAGCCGAAAAGCAGGACGTGTTCCACGTTGGGTTCCGCCGCTTTTTGTTTTATGGTTGCGATTTTCAGCAAACCTTAGAGCTGGGGATCGATGGGGAAACTTTTCATGCGATAGCTATGGAGACCGGCGTGAAACGCTGTGGAGCACCGCCTTACGTGTCGTCTTGCTCTTGTCGCCGAATACGACATGCCGCCGGCTTCGTCATACCGGCGATAAAATCCAGCGGGGGCCCGGTCCGCCGAATGCCTTTTCATACCCTACTTCTCTCGACCCCATACAATGGCCTGAAATGCCTGAATGGCGGCTCTGGCCTTTTATGTCGCCACTTACGGCCTTGCTTGCGCTGTTGCACCGTATGCTCAATAATCGCAGGCTGTGCGTAAAAACGGGGAGATATTTATGCAATGAAATGCGGCAATCAGTGGCCATTCCCGTGGGTAATCCGGACCAGTGGCAGATACTCTGATTTTTCCTGGCCAAAAACATAAAAATTCCGACTTGTATCCCTATCAGCAAGTCGGGGGCGGCGCCGCCGCCACGTCCTTACATGAGAAGAAGCCTATTCTCGCCCCTGAACATTATCATCGGTCTGCGGCCGCTGAATTTCCAGTTTCAGTTCAACCCGGGAAGCAAGCCGCTCGAAATGCTCCCGCATGCTGGAGATTCGTTCTACAGCCTCTTCTTTAACCAGAATTCGGTGCCGCAGAATCACCGCATAAAGCTTACAAAGAAGCGCAAGGCGAAGCGGAGAAGGGAAAAACGATCTGAGGGCTGTAAAAGCAAAGTTATGGGAGCCGGACATCGCACATTCCCCCCCCCGGGTGCTCAAGGCCAGTTGCGCCTCGGCTTCGGACGCCGCCCCCCGACTGCCGCCAGGGGATCACCATCTACTTGGGGCATCCCTCTTATTTCGCCTTTGCATTTGCCTGTTTTTTCTTTTTCCGCTAATATATATTTTTATTCAGTAATAATAACATATAATGATTCGAGAGCCATGAAAATAGATCCGGAACTTCGCGATAATATCCTTCAATACCTCTTGAACTCGGGATGCGGGTATGAAGAACCCGTCAGAGAGGTTGACCTTGCTGAACGTTTTGGAGTCGGCATGACTCCCGTGCGCGAGGTGCTGAATGATTTGGAAAAAAGTGGCTTTGTCGTGAGAAAAAAACGGAAAGGGACGTTCCTTAAATCATTTTCCATTAAGGAAGTTAATGAACTTTACGATTTAAGGAGTGTGCTGGAGGGACTGGCTGCCCGGCTTCTTGTCGGGGTGGTTACTGATGATGTAATAAAACAGCTTCAGGAACTCAGCGATAAATTTGACAGAGAAAGGCCCAAAAGAATCCGGAAGGTTCTGACTAATATAGATTACAGGTTCCATTCCCTGATCGTGGATTCTTGTAAAAACGACCGGCTGGTAAAAATAGTCAAGGATTCACACCTGATCGTGAAAATTCTTAAAACATCAAGCGGGGGAAAATATATACCCAAATCCGCTGCGGAAAATCCCTTTTCACATGCCGATATTGTGAAAGCAATTGATAGCGGAGACGCTGAAATGGCGGAGAATGTCACACGAAAACATGCTGAATGGGCTAAAGACCGAGTCGTAAAAAAAATGATTGCAGAGGGTTCTGATAACTTAAAACTGAATGCTTAACAACCTGTAGTTCGGCTGGTATTTTTACGTATACTACGTATCCCTGCGTTCTAAATTGATAGGAAAGATGCCTTTCATACATCTAAAGATGGAGAAAGCTGGGAATCGGCCGCGCTTATTACCTCTGAGACCGGGGAGGCTTGTGCGCGGAGCTTCAGGACATAAATGGCATGCCGCTGCCCGGATTTGCTTTGGAGGATTGCGAGCCGATCATCGGCGACAGTATAGAGCACGTGGTGTCAT
>PUMZ01000224.1 GCA_003551565.1 Candidatus Brocadiaceae bacterium
ATCGCTCCGACGAAGTAAGTGATGACGATTGGAAAGAGATAAAACGCATTTATTATGGTATGTGCGCAAAAATCGACTTCCTTTTCGGCAAGGTTGTCGAAGCGCTTAAGGAAAAAGGGGAATATGACAACACGCTGATAATTTTCCTGTCCGACCATGGCGATTTTACCGGTGATTACTCATTGCCGGAAAAAGCAGGCACATTCCATGACGCACTGCTGAGAGTGCCTTTTATCGTCAAACCCCCGGCTGACGTCGGTGCCCAACCCGGCATCCGCACCCACCTCACCGAACTGATCGATATGCCGGCCACGATCTATGACCTGCTCGGCATAGAACCGGGATACGACCATATGGGCCGAAGCCTGATTGATTCACTCCGCGGGGACAACAGCGAAATGCGTGATGCGGTCTTTGCCGAACATGGTTCACGAAAAAAAGAAAACGCGTATAAAAATTCCGAAGTTTTCAACCGCCCGCCTCATGATTTCTATGGATTAAAATTTGAAGTGGTGCTAAAATACCAGGAAGCAGGCACATACGGCGTGTCCGTCAGGAACCACAAACATAAATATGTCAGACGGCCCTATCTCGAGTGGGATGAACTCTACGATTTGCAAAACGATCCCGGCGAACTGCACAACCTGGAGAAACAAAGCGAATATGCCGAGGTTAAAAAACGGATGGAGAAATTGTTGCTGGATCACTTTTTGACGACAGGCGACGTACTTCCCTATCAGCAGGATCCGCGCAACGTTTGAATCTTTTTTTTCATGCAGTGAAAATAATATGGTGGTACATTTATGAAACCTAATATATTACTTATCGTTACCGAACAGCATCGCGGCGACTGCCTCGGCGTAGAAAACCATCCGGTTCTTCAGACACCCAACATGGACGAAATCGCAGTTAACGGCGTAAGGTTCGGCCGGTTCTACTCGGACTGCCCTATCTGCATGCCCGCCCGCCGCACGATATTATCCGGACAGTTCCCGGCAACGCACGGGCTGCTCTCGAATGCCTATGGTGTGGAATGGGAACCGGAGGCCACGCTCCCGCAGGTCCTGCGCGACAGCGGCCGTTATTCAGGGAATAAACGTAAAAAACCGACTCAACGAAAAGTGGTTTGCTAAAATATCGTTTTCCCTTATAATATCAGTCGGATTGATCGCCATCATACGTTTTCCCCCTTTGAAGAGATTGTACCTGTGATAATCAACTATGCCCACAGAGGCGCATCCGCCTACGCCCCCGAAAACACTTTTGCAGCATTTTACAAGGCGTTGGAAATGGGAGCTAACGGTATCGAAACCGACATTCGGCAGACCCGAGACGGAGTGATCGTTCTTTTCCATGATGAAACCCTGGAACGAGTAACCGGTGCCCGGGGCAGGCTCAGTGATTACAACTACAAGGATATCCATGAACTGGACGCAGGAGGTTTTTTCGGGGAACAATACAGGCACGAAAAAATCGTCCGCCTGGAAGATTTCCTGCGCTATTTCGGCACGAAAAATCTGTTGTTTGCGATCGAATTTAAAGTTGCAGGAATCGAAAAACAGGCGGTCGATGTCATCTGCAGGTTCGGAACACAACACAAAACAACCGTCACCTCGTTCAATCACCGCACCCTTGGGAGAGTGAAAGATATCAATGCGCACATCGATGTCGGTTTTCTGACACCTGAAATCAACGACGAATCTATTGCCAAATGCCGGGATATACGCGCTGCCCAGATATGCCCGAAAGCGGTATATCTGACACCTGAAGGCGTCCAGAAAGCCCGCGAGGAAGGGCTTGCCGTCAGGGCTTACGGCATAGAAGACGAACAACACATGCTCAGAGCGCTGGAATGCGGTGTGGACGGGATGACCATCGATTTTCCCGACATGCTGGCAGAACGGTGCGGTCAAAAAAATCTGTAAACGTTTTCGTGCATCACTCCATCTCATGACCGATAACTCCGCCAATGGGTCGCCCTCTCCTTCTGCCGAGCGCAACAAACACAAGCTCGGCACCTTCGATGGGGTGTTTACGCCCACCATATTGACGATACTGGGCGTGATAATGTTCCTGCGCTTCGGGTGGGTTGTGGGGAACGTCGGCCTTATCGGCAGCCTTATCATCGTCACCATATGCACGAGCATCACCTTCCTGACGGCGCTGTCAATCGCCATGATCGCCACCGACCGCACGGTCCGTACCGGCGGTGCTTATCACATTATCAGCCGCTCACTCGGTGTGGAGGTTGGCGGTTCGATCGGCATTCCCCTCTATCTGGCCCTCGCATGTTCTGTTCCGTTGTATACGATAGGCTTCGCTGAAAGCGTGGTTTCCGTCTTCCCGTCCCTGGACCGGCGTGTTGTGGGTGTTCTGGCAACGCTGGTCGTGGCGCTGCTTGCCGTGAAATCGGCCAAGCTGGCCATCAGGGCGCAGTACATTATCCTCGCCGCCATAGCATTTGCACTGTTTTCACTCCTTGTCGGCGGCAGCGTGGAACCGAGCGAAGTGGAGTTTTTCGGGGCCGATCCGGAGAAAACGGTTGGTTTTTGGACGGTGCTGGCAGTATTTTTCCCCGCGGTCACCGGCATAATGGCGGGTGTCAATATGTCCGGCGACCTGAAAACCCCCGGTCGTTCCCTCCCGTTGGGCACGCTGAGCGCCATCGGGACAGGTTATCTGATCTACATGGGCCTGCCGCTGCTTCTTGCCATGCGCGCCGATGCGGCCACACTGATCGAAGACCCCCTGATAATGCGACGGATCGCCCGCTGGGGCCATGCAATACTGCTGGGCGTGTGGGGCGCGACACTGTCCAGCGCCATCGGAAGCGTTCTCGGCGCTCCGCGCGTGCTGCAGGCGCTTGCACGTGACGGCGTGCTCCCCGCCCGCCTGCGGTGGCTGGGCCGGGGCAGCGGTCCGGCCGACCTTCCACGCTGGGGCACGCTGCTGACACTGGCACTGGCGCTCGTGCTGGTGGCCACGGTCGATCTGAACACGATAGCTCCTGTGCTGACCATGTTTTTTTTAACCACCTACCTCATGCTCAACCTGGTTGCAGGAGTGGAGCGGTTTTTGCAAAACCCCTCGTTCCGCCCGGCCTTCAGGGTGCACTGGTCTGTCTGTATACTGAGTGCGATCGGCTGCCTGGCCATCATGCTGATGATCAACATCCCGGCGGCGGCGGTGGCAATAATGGTGGTTCTGCTGGTTTATATCTTACTGCAACGGCGCGAGATGGGGAACACCTGGGGAGACGTCCGGCACGGACTGTGGATGATGATCCTGCGCACAGGGCTCCTGCAATTTGACAGAATGCCCGACCCGCGCAACTGGCGTCCGAACGTACTGGTGCTCTCGGGCGCACCGACCCGCCGCTGGCATCTTATCCGGTTCGCCGACCTCATAACCCGCGGGCGCGGACTTGTCACCGTAGCAACGGTGCTGGCGGAAGAGAAGACGGACGCCAAACGGCAGTCCGTTCTGGAAGCAACAATAAAAGATTACCTCGGGAAACGCGGCATCCCGGCCCTCGTCAAACTCGTCTCGGCGCCGGATCCCTATACCGGCGCACTCAGGCTGGCAACCACCTACGGCGTGGGACCGCTGACGCCCAATACCGTCTTGCTGGGCGATACAGAAAAAGAACAACCCGAAAACAAGAGCAAATACTGCAATATGATCGCGGAACTTCACCAGGCCGACCACAATGTGGTTATTTTCCGTGAAAGTTCGGAAACGCCTGTCGAACGCACCGACGAGGATCCGCCCGGGCGAATCGACATATGGTGGGGCGGCCTGCAGGGCAACGGGGGGCTGATGCTGATCATGGGCGACCTGCTCCGAATGAATCCGCCGTGGCACGGGGCGCAGTTGCACCTCAAACTTGTTGTCGAAAAAAAGGACGCGGTCGGGCCGGCACTGCAGAACCTGAACGATATGACCGGGCGGATGCGTATCGATGCAGCATGCGAAGTCTTCGAGGCTGGGGGGCGGGATTTCAACGACATATTCCGCAGCTCCTCCCGGGACGCCGACGTGATCTTCCGCGGCCTGGCGGAACCGGGCAAAGGTGACTTTACCGCCTATTACGAAAAGACCCGCCGGCAGATCTCCGGCATGCCCACCACCGTGCTGACCCTGGCAGGGCGCAGCTTTGGTTTTTCGGAGATACTGCAGAAGGACAATCAGTGAAACAACGCGACCCGGTGATGGGTAGCCCGCTTATTTCACGCGTTCCGGTGGTGCAGATGTGGCAGAAAGCAAACGCCGCTGTATTTGCATACGCGAAGTGCCGACGCTTTTTTTAGAAAAAAAGCTTAGCAAAAAACCTTAACTATATACTCAAAAATCTAATAAATGTAACAATCAGGAGAAAAAAAGCTTTTGCCCACTTTTTCCGAAAAAGCGGGGAGCCGCTGAAAGCCGCACTTTACGTATAACATAAGCGGAACGGCAGATGCCTTACCGGCCCGGCGGAGCGGAACGGGTCTCCCGGCGGAACATCTCCAGCAGTCTGCGGGTGATCGCGCCCGGGGTTCCGTCGCCGATCGCGCGGCTGTCGATCCGCACCACGGGAATGACTTCGGCGGCGGTGCCGGTCAGGAAGCACTCCTGGGAGACGTACAGATCGAACCGCGTCAGCTGGCGTTGCTCGACCTTGATGCCGGCCTCCCGCGCCAGATTCATCACGACCTCCCTTGTAATCCCTTCGAGTATTCCGGCCTCGGGAGGCGGGGTAACCACGACGCCGCCGCTGACGATAAAAATATTGTCCCCGGTGCATTCGGCCACATAACCTTCGCTGTTGAGCATTATGGCTTCGATGACCCCGGCCTGCTTCGCCTCGATCTTGGCCAAAATATTGTTGAGGTAATTCAGCGACTTTATTTTCGGGCTGAGAGCGCTGTGCGCCGTGCGCGTGGTGGGTACGGTCACCACTTCCAGACCGTTTTCATACATTTCCCGGGGGTAGAGGGTGATGGAGTCGGTAATGATGATCACACCGGGACCGGAACATTTTGTGGGATCAAGGCCGAGCGTTCCGGCCCCGCGCGTTACCACCACGCGGATATAAGCATCCGTGAGGCCGTTGGAGTGCAGGGTGTGCAGTATCGCCTCATGAACTTCGTTCTTGCTCATGGGGATATCGAGTGCGATGCCCTTGGCGGAATCGAACAATCTGTCGATGTGCTGCTCGCATCGGAACACCCTGCCACCATAGGCACGTATTCCCTCGAACACCCCGTCGCCGTAAAGCAATCCGTGATCGTAAACAGAGATACAAGCATCTTCTTTTTCTTTCAACTCTCCGCTGACATAGACTTTCAATCCCACGTCACCCTCCTTTGATAAAGCAGGTTAAGTTTATAAAAGGATACATGAAAAATGGTTTTCAGGCAAGTACATGCCATCAGTCAAGGTGCAGCCGTCCCGGCGAAAAGCCCGGCGGGATGTCCAGCGGGATGTCCAGTCATTTGACAGAATCGGAAAATTTGGGTATTATTTCCCGCCCGAACGGATAACATCAGGGATTTCGGAATGATAATCTCTTTAAAAAACACTTTCAGAGGTGAACATTATGGATTGCGAGAACACGGACGGCAGCTGGAATGACGTAAAAAACAGGCGGCTTGAACTCATCAAGCATCGCCACAGAAAGGTGATACTCACCCCTCGGGGAGATCTCTCCGCCGGGATCATCGAAAGCGACGGCAATCTGGCGGACTTCGACGGGCCGGATGAATTGGACACGTTTGAACTGGACCCGGAATACGGAATGGATCTACGGTATTGATCTGCTCCCTTATCAACCCCCGCGCACGTCGTTCACTCTTTTGAGGAAAGCTGCGGCGGTATCCCTGATTTGCTCCATATCTCCGTCCCGGAGCGCTTCTTTACTGACCAGCGAGCTGCCCACACCGCAGGCATCCGCTCCGGCCTGAAGAAACTCCGATATGGTGTTGAGGTCGACTCCGCCGGTCGGAACGAGCGAGAGCTGCGGCATCGGCGCTTTCAAAGCTTTGATATATTTCGGCCCGCCCACGCCGGCCGGAAAGATTTTAACAAAATCGGCGCCTGCCCTGTAGGCATCGAACGCTTCGGTGGGAGTGTAAGCCCCGGGCATAACGACCTTATCATACCGGTGCGCCATGTCGATCGTGGCGTGGTCGGTCACGGGGCTGACGATGTACTGGGCTCCGCTCAATATCGCCGCCCGCGCGGTCTCCGAATCCAGGACGCTGCCGGCGCCGATCAGCACATCTTCGCCCAATTCCGAAGTGGCCTCCTCTATCACGCTCAGTGCGCCCGGGGTTGTCATCGTAACTTCAATGAGGTCGCAACCGCCATCATGCAACGCCCGTCCGACATCGATGAGTTGCTCGGAACTGCCTGCCCGAATGACGGCGATAAAACGGGTGGCAAGTATCTTCTGAATCTGCAGGTGCCTTTTCATAGTACAATCCTCCGGTAAACGTTTGATTATTTCTCCGCCCTTCCCTCCACCACCGAAGCATGCACTTCAGGCCGAAACCAACCAGCAGCGATGGGGGAGCGAGGAGCAATTATAACATAAGCATCCGTTCTTTTTCAAGTTCAGTGCCGGGCGAGGATCTGGTGCTTACATCCCGTATTTCTTCCGCATGAGCAGGAAGAGGAAAAACGGCCCGCCCATCATCGCGGTCAGCACACCCACCGGCAGCTCCGTCGGGGCGAAGAGCGTTCTGGCGGCCGTATCGGCAACCGAGAGGAATGCGCCCCCGGCCATGAACGAGAGGATCAGCAACACCCGGTGGTCGGGCCCCATGACCAGGCGCATGGCATGGGGTATTATAAGGCCGACGAACCCGATCGGACCGGCCACCGAGACGATGGCGGAGGTCAACGCCGAGGCCGCGATGAAAATCCTTACCTGGACGGCGCGGACATTGATCCCGCGCCCTGCGGCCAGTTCTTCGCCGAATACCAGCTGGTTGAGGCGATGGACTTCCAGAAAAAGCAGCACGATGGCGGGCAGATACAGGGGCAGAATCGACACCAGCTCCTCTCCGCCCCATACGTCCAGACCGCCCATAAGCCATCTGTCCAAAACCACCAGCCTGTCGGGATGGACCAGATAGCGTATGAACATGATCATCGCCGAACATATCAACGCGATGGTCACTCCGGCCAGCAACAGCTTCATGGTTGAAAACCTCTCCCGGTCACGAGCCAGCAAATAGATTATGGTGACCACGCAGAGCGAGCCGATGAGAGAAAAGAGCTGGACAGGCGTGACGAGCGGAATCCCCCACGCCGGCACGGCCAGCAGTATCCCGACCGAGGCGCCGAGCGCACCGCCGGCCGATACACCGAGTGTATGCGGGGTCGCCAGCGGATTGCGCAGAAGCGCCTGGAATACGGCCCCGGCAACCGCCAGTCCTCCGCCGGCCAGAAACCCCAGCGCCACGCGCGGCAGGCGATGTCTCAACATTATCCGCCAGGACAGGCTTCCGACCCATTCCGGCCGTATATTCCAGGGGAACACCTCCACAGGCTCCGTCCGGAACGGCAGCAACCGGCTCGGCAAATACAACAACAGCCGCACCACAAGGGTTGTCATGTTCCATAAGAGCCCTGCAAAGACGCGGAACACCTCCAGTGGATCCAGGGGGTGAGCGCCGAAAAAAGTGCAGGAAAGGGCGATCAGAACGCAGCACAGCGACAGGACGACCATCAACGGCACCACCTTGTGTTTATTCCCGGTCCTCATCGGATCTCTTCCCCATCACATGTACCATTGGGCTGCCGCTGAGCGGATGTTCGATGACCCGCAGCCGGGCCCCGTAAACATCAGAAAGCAAAACGTCCGTCATCACTTCTTCGGGTTGACCGGTCCGGGCCACACGGCCGTTTGAGAGCAGAAAAAGCTCGTCACAGAACTCGGCGGCCATATTCAGATCATGGGTCACAACCACCACCGCAATGCCGCGCCCGGTCAGGGACCGGAGCAGATCAAAGACGTGCGATTTGTGGTGGATGTCCAGCGAGGCACTCGGCTCATCCAGCAGCAGCAACTCCGGCTCCTGCGCGAGAACGCCGGCGACCAGGACGCGCTGCCGCTCGCCGCCGGAAAGCGTGGAAAAAAGGCGCCCCGCAAGACGCTCGCACTCGGTCTCCACCAGGGTCCGGTCGATGACCGCCTCATCCCGGCTGCCGAGCAGCCCCAGGCCGCTCTGATACGGATACCGGCCCAGGCCGACCACCTCCCTGACAGTCAGGTCGAACGAGGGCGAGGGACTCTGGGGCAGAAACGCCACGACCCGTGCAAGCTCCCGCCGGTCATAACGGCGCAGCTGCTTCCCCCGCACGCACACGCTGCCCTCCGCAGGGTGCGCTATCCCGGCCATGATGCGAAGCAGGGTGCTCTTGCCCGAACCGTTGGGGCCGACAATGCCGCACATGCGGCCGGGACCGACATCCAGAGTCACTCCCTCCAGCCGGAAATCCCCGCTGCCGTAAGCAAACGAACAGTTTTGGAGTGCAAGCAACTGCGACATATGTTTGTTGTTACTCGAGTCAGAAGGGCGGCCGTGATCTTACCGGGCTGAGCGGACATGGTGGACGCCGCAGGCCCTCCTCTTTCGAAGCACCGGAGCGCTCCTTCATCGGGCGTTTTCCCCCTCGCCATGCAGCATATCCGCCATCCTCTCCGCTATTTTCACCGAACGCGGGCCGGGCAGCATGGCATATGTCTCTTCAATCACGTAAATCCTGTTGTTTTCCACCGCCGGCACACCACCCATACCCTCCCATGCCTCCAGGTACCTCCTGCGCTGCTGTTCCTCCATCATACCTTCGCCGTGCAGTTCGATGATAACTTCGGGGGATCTCTCCGCGATAATTTCTTTGCTGACAGTGAAATACTGCCGGCTGACATCCCCCAGTGCATTCCTCCCGCCCGCCAGCAGCAACAGGTCGTGAAGAAACCCCCCGCCCCCGGTCACATGCACCTCCCGCAGGCCGTCGGCGGCCCGGCCCGTGACCAGCAGCGTATCGACCGGTTCCCGGCCTTCAACA
>PUMZ01000222.1 GCA_003551565.1 Candidatus Brocadiaceae bacterium
CCTTCCTCTTGTCCGGCTTCCACGGCAAACTGCACACCGCTGAAGTCCGAAAGCGACGGCTGGGTCGGGTCGGGATGGTCCGCCGCACGAATCTCAACCCGCACGTAACCGTCGTAGTCGGGGAAGCGCTCAGTATCCGACACCGCCTCCTGATGGGAACATTCAACCCACTCCTCCGCCTCTTTGTCATACCAATGTACGGTTTTGTCCGATGGTTCCCTGTAGCCGATCTCGAAAACAATCTCCGTTATTCGGCCCGCGTCACGGTCGGCGGCATTGACTATCAGTTGGCTGTAGAGCGCCTGGTCGGGGTACTGGAACCCTTCCTGCACCAGGTTCTCATCCAGACGCACGGCGAAAACCTCACCGCTGTCGGTCTCGCCCGTGGCGGCGATCCCGAACCCTTCGGCCGCATCTTCAGCCGGTTCGCCCTCCTGCGCCCAGGCGCCGCGTCCCATGCCGGCGGCCATCTGTTCCAACCAGGGCGCGAAGTCTACATCGCCCCAGACGTAATCGCCTTCGCCTTCCGGATTAGCCTCGCTCTCCGGTCCCGTTTCGGATCCCCACCAGTTGTAGGTGGCGTTGAGACGCTCCGCTTCCAGGTCGGCCGTCCACAGCAGACCGCCTGCGTTGTCGACGAAATTGTTATGTATGGCCCGTGTGTTCTCAGCAAGGCCGCTGTCTTCGGCGTTTTCAATGCTTACATCGTTACGCGTTAATGTGTTGTTAACGATGCGCGTGCGCTGTGCCGGGCCGTTCACCAAAATGCCCAGTTCAGTATCCTCGATACGGCTGCCGGCGATGAGAACTTCTTCGGCGGAATCGACTACAACACCAATGCCGCTGCGGCCGCTGTAGGCACGGTAACCGTCAATTACACAATCAACCACCTCTGTGTTATGGCCGCGTATAGTGATGCCGCTGTCGCTGAAACCGCCTATCCAGAACCCTTCCACCGTGACGTTGTCGGCTTCGATGATAAGAGCCGTGGCCGTGCCGTCGGCATCGATTACCGTCTCGTTCCGGTCGCCGGTTGATATCAGGGTCAGCCCCTCACCGTCGGTATCGATAATGATCGGCTCGGATATGGCGTAAAGACCGGGATCAATCTCCACCCGGTCGCCTCCTTCGGCGATTGCCGCATCGATCTCTTCCTGAATACTGGTTGTTAAACTATCGTCCTGCATAGAAGGGTCGATGGTGGCCGCTATATGGGAATATTTGCGCACGCTGTCGGACTCGAACGCGTTGAAAACTTGCAAAGTAACGGTATATGTTCCCGGATTGAGGTAGGTATGGGTTGGATTTGCGGAGGTGGCACCCGCAGTCTGCAACCGCCAAATCCTGTTTCTGAAGGAGCCTCCTCGGGCACCGCGCAGGACGATATCGCTGTCCGGCAGCGCCACACCCCTTTGCCGCCCACCTGCCCTCCAGCCGGTACGTTGGGTCAGCTGTTTCCAGCTGATGCCGTTATCGGTGGATATCCACAGATCGTCCATCTCCTCGCTGCCGTCCCAGCCGCCGGACAGCGCTATACTGCCGTCGGTCATTGCGGCGGTGCTGTGATCTGAGCGTGCCGACCACTCCGCAGATTCGGTTACCTGCGTCCAGTTCTGTCCTCCGTCGGTTGAACGCCACACGTCATTTCGGTAGTTGTCAGCACCGCTTCGTCCGCCCATCAGCACGATGGTGCCGTCGGAAAGGGCTGCGCTGCTGTGACCCCATCTGGGCGCCCATTGGGCATTGTCAGTCAGGCGGGTCCAGCTTTCACCTTCGTCGGTGGAATGCCACACGTCATTGCGCGTTCCGTCTGCATCCAGTCCGCCCATCAGCAGGATGGAATCGTCTGGCAAAACGACGCTGCTGTGTCCGAGCCGCGCCGACCACGGGGCGGAGGCATTGCTGCGGGTCCAGCTAAGTCCACGGTCCTGTGAATGCCACACATCGTTTTTGAATCCGTCCGATTCCCATCCGCCGGTCAGCACTATTTCGTTGTCGGCGGTGACCACGCTGCTGTAGGCCCAGCGTCCCGTCCAGAACGAGTCCGCGGCGCTTTGCGCCCAGGGGCCGGCCAGATTTTCATCGCCGAAGAACCACAGCCAGCCTGTAGGATGGCCCTGCGAGGTGTCGGTGAACTCCACCTCCAGCGGCGCTTCGCCCGAGGTGGGCGAAGCAGAGAAATCGACGTTGAATCCGGGCGCCGCGGTCACCTCAAAGACGTTGCTCTCAACGCTTAGTTTGTCCTCGGCGTCCAACGCCGTCAGGGTTACTCCGTCGGATTTTTCAAAAACGGTTATATCGGCTGTGCCGATTCCTTCGGCGAACACCAGGGTGTCAGGCGACAGCGTACCGGTGGTGTCAGCCAAGGAGACAGTTTCAAAGTAATCGGAGGCCACGTTCTCATAGGCGTCGTAGGCGGTCATTTTTACCTCAAAAGCTACGCCAGCGATTTGAGATTCGATCGAATCAAACTCCAGTCGGTCCGCAGCTCCCGGCTCAACCGTAACCGTCGTGGGCGGGGAGAATTCTTCTCCGTATTGTGCCGTGACGTCGTATTGGCCCGCTGCGGTGTCATTGAGCACTCCGGTTTCGCTGATGGAGGCTCCGGAGGCGTCCCAGGTGAAAGCTGCGCCTTCGTTGGTTATCAACTCACCGTAATGATCGTAAGCAGCGGCCTCAAAATCAATCGAATCACCCGCCGTAATAGTCTGAGGTTCCTCGGGTACAATTACTATGTATGGAGGCATCGGAATGTAATCCGTTTGCCAACTCAGGTATGGGTAGGATTCTCCCGTTTCGATATTCCAGACGTATTCAAAGTCCCAATTCGTAAAATTCGACTCATCGAGCATCTCTTCGGTCGTGAGGGGAACGCCTTTACCGGTATCCGATTGTCCCGTTTTATCGCCGTCGTAGTAAGAGTCATCAACGGTGCCCTCGAGATCATCATAGCCGATCAGCCCGCCGGTATCTTCACTGCCGGAAACGTGCCCGGCCGCATAGCAGCGGGACACATCTCCCAGCAGGTTCGAGCCTACCAATCCGCCTGCGGCTGCATAAGGACCGTCTG
The DNA here is from genome assembly GCA_003551565.1 of Candidatus Brocadiaceae bacterium. GTDB lineage: Bacteria > Planctomycetota > Brocadiia > SM23-32 > SM23-32 > PUMZ01. The sequence continues at coordinate 3,071 of PUMZ01000222.1, forward strand.
CGTTTACGGCTCCGACGGCATAGGAATCGCTGATGTTTCCTTCGGAATTTTCGCCAATGAGCCCTCCGACATCGTAACTTCCGGAAACATGACCGGCTGCAAAACACCTGTCTGTAACTGTGTCGTTGATACGACCAATCAGCCCTCCGACGTCTCCGGCACCCGATACCTCGCTCAGGGCATGGCAGTTTGTAACTATGCTTTGTGACGCAGTGCCGGCCAGGCCGCCCGTTCTGCCCTCGCCCGTGACTGTTACATCGGCATAACAACCGTAAGTAGTGCTATTCCACATCTCGCCTATAAGGCCGCCGACACGCCATTGGCCGACTATCGAACCGTACGATACGGAGCTGTCGATTATATAGCTGTCGGTTGCAAGCCCTGTCAGGGCACCGGTATAGTTGGCCCCGGAAACTGTCACATCTTCCATGATTATATTACTCAGTTCAGCGAGGAAAATATAACCGAACAGCCCGTTATGATTGTTCTCTGGCCGCTCGATTTTCAGGTTTGATATGACATATCCGTTGCCGTCGTAGGTGCCGGTAAACGGTGCTTCCCACTCTCCTATGGGGAGCCACCCTTCGGCGTGACCGGCAAGGTCTATGTCGGCCGTCTGGCGGAAATGTGCGTCTGGCAATTCGCGCACACTCTCGAGATGTTGAGCTGTAGCTACAAGATACGGGTCTTCCTCCGTGCCCGCCCCGCCGTCGAAGTTGTCGGAGAGCACCGTGACCGCAATCGAATCCGAGACCGCCTCCTCATATTCAGCCGCAACCTCATACTCGCCTACTTCGGTTTCATTGAAGAGGCCGTCTGCGGTGATGGACCCCCCGGCCATCCACAGGAAATCCCCCGCCGCATCGGTTATCAGGTTCTCATACTCGTCAAAGGCTGTAGCGGAGAACTCGATACTCTCGCCCGAGCGGATGGTCTGGGGTTCGGCCGGCTCTATTTCGATGTAATTCGCGTCGCCTGCAACAAATGTCGCCGTTGCGGTAATTTCTCCCGTGTATTCTTCGCTGAATTGGACGGTAAACTGACCGCTGTCGGTCGAGGTGGCGGTGAAGACGGCCTCTCCGGCGGCGTCGGTTTCTTCGGTATCTCCGGGGTTTATTCCGTCGAGCTCGGCTACATCCTCCGCATCATCCACCGTCACTGTCAGACCCTCAACCGGTTCATTTTCCGTGTCGAGGACGGTTATAGTGAACTCTGCGGTGTCGGTGCCGTCGGCCGTTGCTTCATCCACTGTTACCTCAGCGCTTATGTGTTCCGGCGCCTGCACCGTCAGAGTTCCGCTCACCGGATCGGCCCCGTCCCAGTCGTGGATGTAGACGTTATTGTCCGCCGATCCGTAGGCGATCTGATCGCCGTTCGGCGCGAATGCGACCGAATTTGCGCCAGAATCGGCATTATCAAGCACCTGCGGTTCGGCGGCCCACTCGCCTGCGTCCTCGTTCCAGTCGTGGACGTAGACGTTTTGGTCCCACGATCCGTAGGCGATCTGATCGCCGACTGGTGCGTAAGCAACCGAGACCACGCTGGCATCAGCACCATCGAGTACTTGAGGAACACCGGCCCACTCTCCTGCCTCTTCGTCCCAGTGGTGGACGTAGACGTTGTCGTCCCAAGACCCATAAGCGATCTGATCGCCTTCCGGCGCAAATGCGACCGCATAAACCCTATCACCGGCATCATCGAGCACTTGCGGATCGCCGGCCCACTCGCCTGCGTCCTCGTCCCAGTGGTGGACGTAGACGTTTTCGTTCCACGACCCGTAGGCGATCTGATCGCCTCTCGGCAAGAATGCAACCGGATGCACCTCTGAACCAGCACTATCGAGCTTCTGGGGATCGGCGGCCCACTCGCCTGCGTCCTCGTTCCAGTCGTGGACGTAGACGTTTTGGTCCGACGATCCGTAGGCGATCTGGTCGCCTCCCGGCGCGAATGCAACCGAATACAGGCCTGAATCAGCACTATCGAGCACCTGCGGCTCGCTGGCCCACACGCCTTCGCCCTCGTCCCAGTCATGGACGTAGACGTTATTATTAGCCCACGACCCGTAGGCGATCTGATCGCCTTCCGGCCCGAAAGCCACCGAATTCACTTCATTTGTGTTCTCATCCAGCACCTGAGGATTGCCGGCCCACACGCCTTCGCCCTCGTCCCAGTCATGGACGTAGACGTTTTCGTCCATCGACCCGTAGACAATCTGATTGCCATCGGGCGCGAATACGACTGAATATACGCTACCAATGGCATTATTAAGCACCTGCGGATCATCGGCCCATTTGCCACCTGGCCAGGAGACAGTGATATTAAAGTCGCCGGCTCCGAGATCGCCCGTAACGCCCTCGAAGGTCACTGTTTCGGTCTCGTTCTCGCCGAGGACGTCGGTGGACTGAGTCCATTGTTCGCCGTCGATCTCGAGGATGATCTCGAAGCTTTTCACTTCCTCACCCACGTTCTCCACATCTATCGACACGCCCTCATTGTCGCCCTCAACAATGGCGGCGTCGGCGTCCTGATCGGCGATGTTGAGGTTTGAGAGTTCCGGTTTGGCCTGTTCAAGCACCGTCAGCTGGGCGGTATCGCCGGTGGTGTCGGCTTCGGTTTTGGCCGTTATTTCGTAGGTATCTCCACCGTCGCCGGTCGTGGTGGAGATATTCTCGAAGGTTACATCGCCTGTCTGGCCGGCTTCAAGTGTGATGGGTTCGTCGACGGGATCGGCATCCAGATCACCGGTGTCGAGGGAGACCTCAGCGGTGGTTTCTGTGTCTCCATCGTTATGCACTGTGACAGTGGCATCGAAGGAATCGCCCTCGACCAGTTCCGTGGGTTCGAGCTGGAGGTCGGTCACCTGGAAATTCGCCTGCACCACCACCTGCACTCGCCCCGTGCGGCGCACGTTCTGTCCGAACATCGGCCAGGGGGTGTCGGCGGGGCCGGTGGAGGTGGTGCTTAAGGCATACAAATGATTGTCATTTGACCCCACATAAACAGTGCCGTCATCCCCTATTGCCGGGGAAGACCATACCCAATCACCGGTCTCAAAGCTCCATTTCTTCGCTCCATTTTCCGAATTAATCGCATATAGATGATTGTCAAATGATCCCACAAACACCGTCCCGTCATCTCCAATGGCAGGAGAAGAGTTTATAAAACCATTAGTTTCGAAAGTCCATTTTTCAGTTCCGTCCTCAGGATTAATCGCATAAAGATGATTGTCATTGGAGCCTACGTAAACGGTCCCGTCATCTCCAATGGCAGGAGAAGAGTTCACATTTCCATCAGTTTCAAAAGCCCATTTCTCGGTTCCGTCTTCCGAATTTATTGCATAAAGACTGTTCCAACCGCCCACATAAATAGTTCCGTCATCTCCTATTGCTGGAGATGAATTTATAGTTCCGTCGGTTTCAAAGCTCCATTTTTCAGTGCCATCAGGATTTATAGCGTATAGGTGAAAATCATCCGAGCCTACATATACGGTCCCGTCATCCCCTATCGCGGGCGAAGACTCCAAAATACCATCGGTTTCAATGCTCCATTTTTTAGTGCCATCAGGATCGATTGCATACAGATGTTCGTCATGGGATCCTACATATACTGTGCCGTCATCTCCAATGGCAGGAGAAGAGTTCACATTTCCATCAGTTTCAAAAGCCCATTTCTCACTTCCGTCTTCCGGATTAATTGCATACAAAGAGTTATCCCAGGAGCCCACATATACGGTTCCGTCATCTCCTACCAAAGGAGAAAAAGTACTAACGCTACTGGTTTCAGATATCCATTTTTCAGTGCCATCGGGATTAATCGCATACAGATAATTGTCACCGGATCCGATATAAACGGTTCCATCCTGTCCTATCGCCGGGGAAGAAGTCACTGCACCCCCGGTATCAACCCTCCATTTTTCCGGTGCTGTGGGGATGTTCTTTTCCTGCCACTGCAGATATGGATAGCTTATATCTTCGAGGATTGTCCAGGTTTCTTCAAAATCCCACTCTTCGAACGTAGCCTGCTGAAGCATCTCTTCGGTAGTTTTACCCGTCCCACCACCGCTGGTCTCTTGTCCGCTTGTCTCAATATCCCAGAAAGAGTCCGAGGCGCTACCAATTCCAGTCAATCCACCAACATCGTCACCGGTTCCGCTTACGGAGGCTGCGGAGTAGGAGTTATTAACACTTACTGCTGCATGACCCACCAGGCCTCCAATCTGACTGCTTTCCCCTCCCTCTACCACCACATCCGGGCCTGCGTAACAATTCTTGATATCTTCAGCGCCCGGACCACTTCCTATCTCAAGATGTCCCACTAAACCGCCTACCTTATTGCCATTTCCAATTAGTTCCGCTCCTTCCGTGAAACAATTTACGATTTCTATAGCTGCCGTCCAACCCACCAATCCTCCTATTTCTGAGTCATTATCCGTCAACTCAGCTCCCAGTGAGTAAGAATTCTCGATATATGTAACCCCTGTTCCTTCATAGCATATCATCATTCCCACAAGCCCACCTATACGCTGTCCATTATTCGAAAGGATAGCCCTTTCCGTAAAAGAACTCACAATAGTTCCTTCTTCGCCCTGGTTGCCTACTAAACCGCCTACATTATCGGCATTATTCGTTAGTTCTGCATCTCTCGTGTAAGAATTAACGATAGTGCCATAATTTTCTGCTATTCCTATAAGGCCACCCACATTGGAACCATTGTTTGAAAGCAGGGCTCCCAGCGTGTAACAACTCTCGATATTACCTCCGGTATAGTCCATTCGGCCGACGAGTGGTCCCACTCCATCGTTTCCTGTTACATCCGGATTTACCAATCCCAGTTGGCTGACTGTGCCACCGGATAAATCACCAAACAGCCCAACCCCGTCCGTGTCGGGTCGGTTAATGAACAGATTATGTACCTCGAAGCCGCCGCCATCCAAATCCCCTTCGAAATCATCAATCGGCACCCATCCCTGTCCGCCATTCCAATTTTCCACCTTCCAATCCTCAAAATCTTGTCCGTCGAAAGGGTCTTCGTCCTCCCAGTGATCGGGGTTCGAGAAGTCCAGATCGTTCATCAGGATGAAATGAGAATTCAGATAAGCCCGGATGCTGTCGAGCTGTTCAGCGGTTTCGACCAGGTAGGGGTTTCCTTCCGAGCCGTCTCCGCCGGCAAAATCAAGAATGGCGAACTGCGCTTCTACCGATATGTCGCCGGTGACGCCAGTGTCGGTTCGCTCGGCCGTATCGACGGCGTCGCTCCATCCGGTGAAGTGGTAGCCGGTGTCGGGGACGGCCGTGATGGGAGTGCCGTCGGCGCCGTGCTCGACGCTCTGCGTGGTCTCGCCGTCGATCGTTCCGCCGGCTCCGGCGGTGTAGATAAGTTCGTATCTGTTATCAATAGTAAACACATTCGAGAGGCCGTAGCCGGGGTCGGAACGGCAGACCCGGAAACTGTGGTGGCCGGTCTGAGTGTCAGGAAAGTGGTTGAAGCGATTTGATACGGTCGAGTTGCTTGCTTCGTGGAACCAGCTGCCGCCGGCAGCGACGTTGACATCGCCTTCTGCACTGCTGGTCCAGTCATGGACATTTCCGGCCATATCGGCCAGGCCGTATCCGAACAGGCCGAAATGGCCTACCTGCGAGGTGCCGTATTCGGCATAGGGATGTTCGTCATTGTCCTGGTAATTGGCCAAGTAGTTGTCACCATCCTGTAGCGTTTCACCGGTGGCATAGGTGCGCTCGTCGCTGTAGTTCGCCACCGACTCCCATTCCCACTCCGTGGGCAGGCGCCAGCCGTAGTAATCGGCGAATGCCATGGCGCCGTACCAGCTTACGTACGTGACCGGATGGTTTTCGAAATCGGTGTCAACGATGAATGTGTCGCCGATGAAATCGATTCTGGACGCACCGCCGCCCGTGGCG
>PUMZ01000110.1 GCA_003551565.1 Candidatus Brocadiaceae bacterium
GATCCTCAGGCGTGTGCAGCAGGAGCTTCCCGGCGCCCGCATCGCCACTCCCGCCTACGAGTGGTCGCGCAGGCCGCCCGAGCACGTGCGCCCGCACGAGGATATCATCATCGTTCTCTGTTCGATCGAGTGCGATTTCAACCGCCCCATAGCCGGCGGGACCACGGAGGAGAACCGTGCATTCCGAGAAGACATCGCGGGCTGGAGCGAGATTGCCGAAAATCTGTTCATCTGGGACTACGTGACCAACTTCCGCAACTTCCTCATGCCGCATCCCAACCTCGATGTGCTGGCGCCCAACGTGCGTTTTTTGACGGAACGCGGGGCCGGCGGCATTTTCAAGCAGGGCGCGCATACGGGATCCGGGAGCGAGTTCTACGGGCTGCGCATGTGGGTGCTCGCCAGGGCGATGTGGAACCCGGAAGCCGACGGCGGAGAGCTGATCAATGAGTTCCTTGAGGGATACTACGGACCGGCGGCTGAGGCGGTGCGCGAGTACATCGATATCGTTCACCGCCCCGGACGCGAGGCGCCGGATATGCGGATGGGCACTTACAACCGCCTGAATCGACCGTACACGGCGCCCGGCATCATGGCGGAGGCGGAGACGGTGCTTCGCCGTGCCGGCCGGGCCGTGGAAGGGGATGCGGAGCTTGAGAGCCGGGTGCGGCACGCACGCATGCCGGTGCGTTATGTGCTGGCAAAGCGCGGACCGGAGAGCGTTACCTGGGAGAAGATGGAAGAGGCCTCGGGAGAGCTGAAGATGAGCGATGTGGCCGATGAATTCCTGCAGGTCGCCGAAGAACGCAATCTCCGGCAGCTGGCCGAAGGCCATGTCGCGCAGCCGTGGTTGGAATGGGTTGGGGATTATGCGGCCGCGGTCAGCGAAAACGAACACGCGCCCCGCCCGCCCGAAGCGCCGGATACCGTACGCCGGGTCGTTCAGGCCGGTCATATGGAACCCCACTTCTCCCGCGGTGAGTGGCTGGAGAAAGCGGACGGCGCAAGCGACGGATGGGCCAAACGCGTGCCGACCCACGCATGGCTGGTGCGGCAATTCTTCAGCGAAGAAGAAGATTTCGAGCGGGGCCGGGAATACAGTCTCAGGGTGCGTGTACGGGGCGTCGGCGTGGACGATGCCGCAGAAGGCACGCTGGCGCGCATAGGAGTCCACGGCGAAGGGCCGACCCCGGACAGCGCCGAACTCGACGCGGAAATGCTGCGCGACGGGCGGTGGCATGTTGTGGAACTGCCCGCCTGGCATCCGCAGCATGGGCACGGGATGTGGATCGCCCTGACTCCGCAGGCCGATCGAGCGGGAAGCATCGAGGCTGTGCAGATGGATTGCCTCTGGCTCGAAGCGGTAAATCGCCCTTAGGGCAAAGCGCAGTGCAAGGACATCGACCAGGCAGCATCCGTTCCGGAATTTGCAACCCACCGGCCCCGCGGCCGTAACGGACCGCGCATTTTATCTGTGTCGCATGTACGCAGGAGGCGTCATCAACAATGAGGAACTTGCGCGAAATCGATCAAAGGATTGATGCCATGCACGATGTTATCATGCAACCTGGCCGCTGAGCGGCGATTCGCGATCGAAAACCCCGCTGAGTCCGACAACGAAGAGACCGTTATGCTTGCATGCTCCTTTCACCCTGTGACCTCAACGTGTTGTTCGTCGTTCCTCAGCGTTCCTCAACCGGTATGAATCTGATCTCGTCCAAATTCAACCCGCCGCCGCCGTCATTTGTGATACGCAGAACGTTACGGCCCTGCTGCAGCGCGATCGGCGCCGGCAAAATCGTCTCCTCCGGTACCCGCCACCCGCGTGTCGTATCGAGCGTCAGGCGTTCCAGCCCTTCGACAACATCGCCGTTGATCCTGAATTCACGCGGTGCGGTATGCAGGGTGGCATAGCGCAGCATGACCTTATACATGCCGGCCTGCGCGTCCCCAATCTCCCACTCAAGCCAGTGTCCATCATCGTCCCACGACCGGAACAGGCCGTGGTGCGGGGCCGTGAAAACCGTCACCGACTCGTCCCCGGGAGACTTTTCGTTGCTGAAATCACCGGCCGATACGACGATTTCTTCTCCAGCCTCGCGCGGGCGGAGCCGGATTTCGTCCAGGTTGCACCCCTGGCCGCCGAGACTGGTGAGCCGAAGCACGCTTTCGCCCGCCTCGAGGGAGATCGGCGTTTCGATCCCGAACACATCGAAGGAGTTCCATCCTCCGGTTTCGGGGATCGTTACCTCTTCCACCACGACCCGGCCGTCCACTTCAATACGCCGGGGAGCTTCCAGAGCAGACGCATAACGCAGGCTCATGTCATATTCACCGGCGGCTTCGGCTTCAATCGTGTACTCCAGCGCATGTCCTTCCACATTCCAGTAACGGATGAAATTTTTGCGCCCATGCACGTCCCGATTTATAAATCCGACCTCTCCGCCGCCTTCGTCCGTAAAGTCCTTCGCCCGGATCACGATCGGTTCGGCGTCTTCCACGCGCCTGTATGCGTCGATCGGCGCCGGAGGCTCGGCCTCCGCGCCCGTCGGTATCGGGTCCCTGTCCGCCAGCTCACCTTCCTCATACTCCCGCTCATATGGCCCGATGTCGATCGCCTCGCCGTACACGCGCGGGCGGCCGTCGATATCCACGTCGAAATCGAAATCCGGGAACGTATCCCGGGGGTAGTATTCGCTCACGTCGGCGCCCATGTCGATCGTGGGTCCGGAACGCAGCGGCAGGAAATCCTTTCCCGCCCGATCGCGCACCACATCGGAAGCATCTTCCACGTAGAATTCGCCTTCTTCCAGTCCCCGTTGCGGGCCGATGAAAAGATTATGGGTCCGTACGCGATCCTCGTGCAGCGGATATCCGCCGATTCCGCTGATCACGTTGTTTTTGATCACGAAATCCCTTGCGTCACGCTTGTTGACAAAAAGTGCATCTTCGCCGTCTCCGATGTAATTATTCAGGAAATAGCACTGTTCCGTCGTACTGTGCGGGGGGCGTCGCGGCCAGATTCCTATTGTCGTCCCCGAAGCGGTGAAGATGTTGTTGATCACATAAATGCGGCGGGCGCCCTGGAGTGTCATCGGACGTGAAGAGCGATGTACGCGGTTCCTCGCCACCAGTATGTCCCTCGGATCCACGTAGATCGTCAGCGCATTGCTGTGTATTCCGCGGCAGTCGGTCACGACATTGTCGATCATCTGTCCACGGGTAATGTCATAGAACCTCAGCGGCGATCGTCCCACCATGTGGACCCTGTTGCCGCGGTATACCACGTCCTCACCGATCCGGCTCTGGACCGCATTGGTCCGCTGGCAGTGATGGATGTTGTTCTCGCTAACGACATGATCCTTTACGCTCACGAAATGGATCGCTTGTCCGCTGCCCCGACCGCGGATGCGGGTGATCTCGTTGTCATGAATCCTCAACCCCTCCGTTCCACGTCCGTCCATCGCCCTGCGGTAATGCCTGATTTTAAATCCCCGGACCGTGACATGCGACACGCCGCGTCGCCCGAAATCCATCGCGGTGCCGCGCTCGGTATAGCTCATCAGGCTGCCGGACGGATCCGCACCGTTTAGGGGCCAGACGTAGACGATATAGCCGTCATCCGCCTCACGGAACACGTACTGTCCCGGTCCGTCCAGGACCTTCTCGTGCAGCGAGTTGGCGATTGCGTAGGGGCCGACCGGGTCGCGGTTGGCTTCTTCGTAGGTCACGGTATGCGTCTCCGCGTCCCAGCCGGTAATGGGGCGGTAGTCCACGAAATTGCTGGTCGTGCGCAGGTACACCCACGCGCCCACCAGGTGCTCGGCGCCGAACCCGGCCAGCCGCTCGTCGCTGAGCTGCGTGCGGCTTGGTTGCTGCGGAGCTTGAAAAAACTCGCTGGTATCGCAGTCGTAAAACGGATCCTCCGGATTCGGATACATCGCCGGATGGAGCATTTCTCCGTCCTGCACGAGAGCAACGCTCTGCGCGTCCAGGTCAAGCTCTTCACTCCCGGGTATGCGCGCCCTGTAGATGTTCCCATAATGGGGGTTGCCGCCGCACTCATCGGGCGAGGTGCACCGCTCCCTTCCGGTTATCGGCTCGCCGCCGTCGAGGATCGCCCGCCCCTCGCCGAACTCCCCCGCGCTGTTGCCGTCGTAGACGATCGGCGCATCCTCCCGGCCGGAGTTCCTTACCTCGATACGGCCCCGGTAGATCACTCCGCCCCGAAAAATCATCCTGTCGCCCGGCGCCGGTTCGGTTGCGGCCGCCTCGCCGCCGGCCCGGGGGTCGCCCGGTGCACGGCGGAAGGCGTTTTCCGGGGAGAGCCCGTCGTTCTCGTCGCTCCCGTCCTCAAAATCGATGTAAAAGGTTCTCCCGTTCTCCCCGGGTTCGGCCCGGGCTGTCGCCGCGAACGGGATCGGCATAAGGAGGGTGCAAAGGACGAGAACCGCCGCCATCGACTGCAATGTTTTTAACATCTTCATCATCTTCCTCCCTTACTGGTTGTTCGGCAACCCGGCCTCATAGGCGCCTGGCGAGGGCGGATCATTCCACGGCCGGCCCGCATGATCGATCGAGAAATCGAAGTCCGGGAACATCTCCTTCACGCCCATCTCGTCAAGGAACGGCTGTATGTCCTTGCCAGCACCCACTGCCGGGTTGTCGGGATCGGGGTTGAGGCGATAATCCAGCTCGTCGAGTTCAGCGAATAAGGCCGGCAGGCGCTCTTCCAGCTCCGGGCGGGGAATGCGCCATTCGCCTTCTTCAAGCTCTTCCCACTCACCACGGCGATTGATCCTGCCCGCGTCGTTCTCCCAGCGCCCGCCTATGGGCACCCACGCGTTGTGCGAGCGCCGTTTGGCGTTGAGCATGGAGTTGGTGCCGCCGATGATGTTGTTGTAAAGGTAGTTGTCGGCGGCTTCACGAAGCAGCATCTGGTGGTGATGGCTGTCCCCCCGGATGATGGTGTTGTGGGCATAAATCTGGAAGCCCTGCGTCGGGTAGTCGGAGTTGCTGCTGTCCGACCACGTCGCCACGTGGTTGCGGCCCGCGTTGTGCCCGTCGAGGATATTGCCGAAAAACACCAGGTTGCCGATGTTCTGGAAAGTGGCGGTGGCGCCGTTGTAGTAGGTGTTGCGTGCCATGAGGATGTCGCGCGAGCCCAGGTAGACCGACGTGCCGTTGGCATGCACCCCGCGGGCGCCGTGGATGCGGTTGTCGATCATCATGCTCCGGCGCGCGCCATAGAAGGAGAGGCAGGTGCTCGAGGAATCCTTGACCACGTTACCCCGGAACACGACGTTCTCGGCAGAGAACGTTGAGAAGATGCCCCGGCCACTCACGCGCGCGACGTGGCAGTTCTCAACGACGCTGTCGGATGCACTCTGTATCCAGATGCCCGCCCTGCCGTCGGTGTCCATGACGGTGCAGTTGCGGATGATCGTTCCGTTGTTATGGCGGTCTTCGTCCGAGCCGCCGGCCACCCTGCGGAAGTAGATCCCGGTGTTCGTGAAGCCGAGCACGGTCAGTCCGTCGATGGTGATGTACGGTTTGTGGATCGCATAGATGCCTTTACCACGAGAGGGAATAGTAATGTCGTTGTCTTCAAGGGATGCCGTGTCCCGCGGCCACAGATAAAAGGTGTAATAGCCTTCGTCGTCGGCCCGGGGGGTGAAGTAAAACTCGCCCGGGCTGCCGAGGGCGTGGGGATGGCGGATGATCGAGTAGCGGTCGCCGCTGCGCAGGGGGCGGCCTTCGCGCACGGACTCATCGAGCTCGATGGTTGCATCGGAGTGCCCCACGATGTTGCGGCGCACGGTGTAATTCCCCCCGTAGCGCAACCATATATGGGCTATTGCATCCTGCCAGTACGTAGCGAGTTCTTCCCCGGTCATATCGGCGATGTATTCGTGCCAGTACCCCTCCTTGTTGCCGGGATCGAAATGCGTCTCATCGCGTATCTTCGCCTCCTCGCCGTAGGCCTCCTCAGGAAGGGTCTGAAACTCATCGGCATCCGTGCCGTACCCGACCGACTGGTCGGGCCAGCGGCTGATCCGGCTGTGCTCCCCCCCCTCGAACAGCATCCAGTCGTTCTGGTCGTCCGGCAACTCGTCCCGGTGAATGTCAACCCGGTAGATGTGCTTCCAATGCCGATTCACTTCGCCGTGAACCGTCAGCCCGTCATCATCCCCGGCTACCGGCTCCCATCCGGTAACGGCCTCGGTGCCGTCGAGGATGACCTCTTCGTCGTTGTAAGCGGCGATGGTGATGCGCGCATCCGGCTCGCCGGCGTTGCGGATGGTAAGGGATTCAGGATAACGCCCCGCGCGGATGTGGAGCGTATCGCCCGGCCGGAGCTGGTTGATCCCGTGCTGCACGGATGCCCAGGGGGCAGCCTTCGACCCCTCTCCTTCTTCGTCGCTTCCATCGGTTGCCACGTAATACGTGTTGCCCGCAGCGGCGGCGCAATAGACCGCAATCAACAGTAGTGGAAGAGTTGAAATGCTTATTCTGAATGATTTTGGCATGGGAAATCTTCTCCATCAAAATTTGAGACAAAACTCTGCGTGCGTCTGTTCAATATCTTCGGTGACGATAATTTTTATCTACAATTATATTCTAACAGATGTATCCCCCTCCCTTGCAAATATGCCTTATCAGATTGCCGGGACATGCCATCCACCTTCGCGGAGGGGAAGGCTGTCTTCCCGCCCGCAAAGTCACCGTTCCCGAAAGCGCCGGTAAACAGTCTTTCCGGTTCAGAATCGCAGGGATTTGTGAGTTCGCACAGCGGACCTTATTCCATCAAATCCCGATATTGCGCGGGTTTTACCGGGGCAGGCCGTTGTTGTCATCATACTCGAAAAAATCGAAATCCGCATGCAATCGGTCGCCAAGCAGATCCTGTGCGCAGAGCCCGACGAAAGCGCCGGTGAACACGCCCGTCCTGCAGGCTTCGTCCGAGAGGGTGGAAAAGTCAAACGGAGGTCCGATGATGTCCCAGTTTTTTCCGTCAGGCGAGAAAGAAAAACGAAGAGTGCACCTGTCCACGCCCGCCCGCAGCCGCACAGAGCGCCCGGTCGTCAGAGGTTCCGGCGCCTGCAACGGCGCGTCACACGCACCGTTATTGCAACGCAGGATTACCAGGCATACCCCGATCTTCTCATCATGCGTAACGTTCAGATAAAACCAGTTTTCCGTGTCGTACAGGCAGACGAGCCCGGCCGTCTGCCGGGCATTCAGCGGAGCGAAATCCATGCACGTTGTGGCCCGAAAGCGGAAGGCCTGAACCCTTCGCGCCACGAGAGATTGGTGGAAAGCCGATGACAGTGATTCTCTGCCGCGCAATCGCAGGTATCCGGGTCGCTCCGTAAGCGACAGCCAGTTTTCGTCGACGGGGACACGGAGCGTTGAAAAATGCGTCGGGAGCTCGGGCTTGTCGAAATCATCGCGCGCCGGAAGGGGGGGGAAAGGATGGAGGGGGAGTTGCGGCGCCTGCACCTGCAGACGGGGCTCGCGGCCGCCATTCTCCAGCCGCAGCCACCCCTTTTCGTCCCATTTCACCTTCTGTATGGCGGTTTCCCGTCCCAATGGGCAACGCCGCTGGGGCATAATCGGCCGGCCGGTCAGGTGCGCCAGATACCATTCGCCGCCGGGCGTATCGGTCAGAGAAGCATGGCCCGCCTTCTGCAACGGCAAGTCCGGGTTGTTGCGGGAGGTGAGCATCGGGCCGTCCGGGTCGGGTTCGTACGGCCCGGTCAGTTCACGTGATCGGGCCACTGTTACGGCATGGCCGTACCCGGTGCCGCCTTCAGCCACCATCAGGTAGTACATTCCATCATGCTTGTAGAGATGCGGGCCTTCCGTAGCGCCCAATTCCGTGCCCTTGAATATAACCCGCGCCTCTCCCACCAGCCGGCGCCTGTCCGCAGAGTATTCCTGAAGAACAATGCCTCCGAATTTTGGCCTCCCGGGCCGGTGGTCCCACAGCATGTTCAGCAGCCATTTTCGTCCGTCATCATCGTGGAAAAGGGAAGGATCGAAACCGCTGCTGTTGAGGGCAGCCGGTTCGGACCACGGTCCCGTAATATCCGACGCAGTCACCAGGTAATTATGACCGTCGAAAAAGCCGCTCTGCATGCTTCGCACGTTCGTATAGACGAGATAAAAAATGCCTTCACAATAACTGAGACAGGGGGCCCAGACCCCTTTGCTGGGAGCATTCCCCGCCAAATCCAGCTGGCTTCTTCTGGTGAGCGGATGAGGTAAAAGCCGCCAGTTGACCAGGTCGCGTGAATGGTGAACCTGCACGCCCGGGAACCATTCAAAGGTTGAAGACGCTACGTAGAAACCATCGTCCACCCGCATAAGGGATGGGTCCGGGTGAAATCCCGGCAGGATGGGGTTTTCAATCAACATTGCATCGCTCCTTTTATACTATGGCATTGACCGACAGAAATCTGCCTTTCGCGCGCCGGAAGGGCGCAGGCTAAAAACACCCTCTAAGATTCTTTCGCCAGGCCGTTCGCCCGGGAAATGAATTTCCTGTTTCCCGGTATGTTTACCACTCCGCAAGCGGGCGGATATCCGGCAGGTTCTCCGTCAATCCTCCCGGATTCATCAGCACCGCAAGCCGCGTTTCGGCAACGGTTTCAGCATCCACAGTGAATCCTATCATGCGGGTGCCGGGATTCGGATGGTCGTGCTCTTCGGGGGGCGTTGCGGTATCATAAATTTCGAGCGAGACACCGTCGCCTGCGAGCACATGGAAACCCAATTCCTCACCGTCTTCGCGCAGGATCGCCCGGGTGACGTTGACGATCTCGACATCGGCACGCGTGACCATGCCCCAGCGTACTTCGGCATGGGCACCGGAAGCCCTCAGTTCGTCCTGAATCAGGACGGCCCCGTTTTCGAGCAGGGCCGCTCCCCGCTTCGCCTCGGCCAGCTGGCCTTCGTAGACGGCTCCCATGTCCGTGATGGTGTGGGGCATGGGGGGCTCGTCCGAGAATGCGATGATGGGCGCGGTTCCGTCCACCCGCTGGAGTTCGCCATTGACGACCAACGTATTTTTGCTCCGGTTGTTCCAGCGGAACACGGTCCAGCGATCGCTGTCCTGCGACATGTCCCAGAGATTCAATCCCCGGGCCTCGAGCGAATGGTAATCCTGCTTGCTCAGCTCAACGCCCCACCGGACTCCATGAGCGTCCATAACGAAGGAGCCCGCGTCCATCTGGCCGTGCGGGATCCTCGGTGAGCCGCCCTTGAGGCCGATGTACGTGGCGTTCTCGTCCCACGCCGTGCGGTGAACGCCCACAGGGGGTTGCCCTTCATCGACGTAGTGCAGCGGATCCGGGGCCTGAATCCTGTCAAGTGTGGGCGCCCAGATCAGCAAAAAGGGAAAGAGCCGGTCGCTGCGTCCGGTTTCCGGCGGCGTGGTCCCGACAAATTCGGCCAGTTTGCGCTGCTCCATCCACAGCAGGGCGGGGGCATCGAGTTTGCGGGCGAACCAGTACATGGGCGGATTCACCGACGAAGATTCGCTGTTATCGCTGTAGTTGTAATAGCCCAGAGTCGGGCCATGCATATGGAGGTAGTACCAGGGGGACGCCATGAAGCGGTCATGTTCGCTGAGCCCGAAGTCCGTGCCCAGAGCCGACGCGAGCGCCTCGATGAACAACACGTTGAAACTTGTGCCATAGTTCCAGTATCCCGGCCCCTCCGGATACGCCCCATTGGGGCCGTAGGCGTCCATGGGGCGGTGGATATTTTCCATGGCGCGCATGATCACCTCTTTTGCGGGTTCCGGTTCGTCCTCGATCACCGCCAGTGCACCCATCGTGAGGCCGCCATGGCAGACCTGGGACCAGTTGTTCGCCGAGTCGACCCACCAGCCCGCATGGTCGAACGATGTCCGGAGCCCCTTGTGCACGATGGCCTCGCGAATGGTCTTCCGGCTCTCGGGACTCAACCCGTCGTAAAGCCAGTCGTAACCGACCGCCAGTGCGGCGGTCATCTCGCCCACATCCAGGAAATGGCTGGGATTCCAGTCGCTGAACGCCGCCGCCGCGAGCATCTCCTCCTCGGCTTTGTCCCGATACGACTGTTCGCCCGTCATGCGGTGGGCGAAGGCGAGGTAGCCCACGCGTTTCAACGCCGTTTGCGACACGCCGAGCAAACGCCGGCCCACCTGGTCCCGCTCGATGGGATCCTGGTCGAGCATGGCGTCCGCCTGCGCGCGGAGCACGGCCCACGCCTCGCCCGGCAGGGGATCGGATTCGAGCCGCTGCCGTATTTGCTCCGTCTCCTCCGTGGAGAAAAACAACCGGGGGTGGGACTCCACAGCTTTATCGAGCGCCCGCCGGACCTGTTCCTCCAAATCATCGCCTGCAGCCGCACGACGCTGCGTTTCAACGTAAGGCCTTTTGCCCTCCATTGTTTTTTCCTCCTCGATCGTTTTTCGGGTTCAATCCGTTACAGCACGGGGAAGACATTGTTTGACGTTATTGTACACGAAATAATGATTGGGAAAAAATGCGGATCAATGCGTAGCCCCGACCGAAAAACGCAACCAGCGCGCTTGTTTTACGCGTTCCGGTGGTGCAGATGCGGCAGAGAGCAAAAGCCATTTGCCTGTGCTCAGGCCCGCAGGACCGATCTCAACAACCTGCCTGTGCGTTGCGCCTGTCTGCGTCGCGGAAGCGACAGACAGGCGCAGACAGGTAGCCACGGGCGACCAAAGGAAGCCCGGGGGAACGAGGACACGCAATACGACCAGCCCCGCAAGGGGCGAAAAAAATCCGGATGCGAAGGCTGTCATGCCCCGCCGGGGCGCATTCAAAAGAGGCCGGGGGAAATGCTTTCGCTCACGCCCGCAGGACCTGCCGCCGTTTGTCCGGCGCAGATACACACTGTAGAACCAGAAACCCTGAAAAAAGTCACCCATCATACTGTTGTTGCATCGTTGATATTAACTATTGTCTTTGGTTTATGAAATGTGCGGGCTGGTTTCTCGTATGCCCCCCCCCAGCCGCGTCTGAAAAAGCACGGTACGGGCGGGAGGGGAGCGCTCCGTTGTCCTTCCGGGTCGGCGCCTGCGAGGACGGATGCCCCGGCGGCTGTCCGGTGGGGGGGGCGGTCTGCCGGAACCGCGTCCTGTGGTTGTGATCCTCCTTTACCCGCCGTTCAGAAACGTCGACAGGAGGAGCAATAAAGGAAAGATAAGCGCCATGTAGACCACGGTCGTCAGAACAAATGCAGCGGTGGCAAGGTGCAAATTCAGGTTGTACAGTTTCGATGTCACCACCGCATTGATGGCCGTGGGGGTGGCGGACAGAACGACAACCGTGTAAAGAACCACTCCCTGCAGGCCGACCAGCATTCCGAGCACATAGAACAGCACGGGGCAGAGGATGAAACGGAGCGGGAGGATGTCGATGACCTGTTTCCAGTGAGCTTTCATCTCCGAGAAAGCGATCGAGGCGCCGACCGGGACCAGGAGGGCCCATGCCACGACATGGATTAGCAGGGAGAAAATTGTGCTCAGTGCTTCCGGACGTTCGATTCCCAGCATATTCAGCACCAAACCGATCATCAGACCGATCAGCGCGACCTGCCGCTTATCCAGCAAAAATTTCTTTATGGATACCCCTTGTCCTGCGATGCCATTATGTTTGTTCTGGTAGTAATGGGCTGCGGGAAAACCGATGCCGAGCAGAACGGGCATGCCCAGCACGATCGTCAGCTGAGCATAGGCATAAGCCTGCTCTCCGAAGAGGATAAAAACGGCCAGGCCGCCAAGAACACCCCTGTTGCACAGCAGGTTGCTCAGTACATAGCTTCCTTTGTCCAGCGGACCGGTGAATTTGCTCTCAGCGCGTATCCAGGCGAAAGCGCCGGGAACCAGCTGCATGGCCAGGCCGAGGATCGGCAGGGACAGCAACCGCCATTCAAGAGCAACTCCCCAGAAACTCAGCATTGCCAGCACTGGCAGTATCAAAAGGATCGTCAGAGTGATAAGGGGATCGAACGTTTTGCTGCTGAACCGGCCCGTTTTGACAAGCAGGTACCCGCAGAGAAGAGGTAGGGGCAGATCGAAAAGAAATATGAGCAGTTGACCGGTCATGGAATTGCGTCAAAAAACATCAGGCGAAAAGGAAGGAGATGTTCAACGATCAGGAAGTGTACCAAAAACATGGCCGTGGCGCAAGCCCGGATCGGCAGCGGTGAATTGTTGCGGGGAAAAATGTCCGGGCAAATCAGCGATGCGGCGAAATCACGCGTTTTCGGGCTTGCAAAAAGGCGACCGCCATATACTCAAGTCCGCATGAGGATGTCATGGCGCAATTTAGAACATCAGCTCCAATCGCATCACGAAACTGTTTGAGCGTAAGACGTATCCCCAACCCGGTCAAAACGGATCGAGGAATCAGGGATGCGGGGGCTCCCGCAGAATATATCGGATCGATTCAGCGGTTTTTCGGCCGATACCGGGCGCTTGCGCCAGCTCTTCGGCCGACGCCGTCATGGTCTTCTCAACGCTTCCGAATAGCTTGATCAGGTTCTCAGCCCTCCGCGGCCCGATGCCCGGCAGGCCCTGGAGGAGAAATATCTGCTTCTTCCGTTTGCCCTTCGGACGGTATCCGTGCCGGTACAGACCGCCGTCGATCATGCGGGCCGCCTGACGTCCCGTATAGATGATCAACCGCGCCGTTTCGTCCGGATTCAGGGAGCGCAGGACGGCCAGTCCCAGGAAGACACTCGCGCTGATCAGCGACCCCTGGAGCGCTTCCCGGCTCATGGCGCTGCTGTGGAGGTCACGGCCCGTTCCTTCCAGTATCAGGACGCCGCGTCCGGAGGATGAAGCCAGTTTCCCGGCCTGGGAAAAAAAGCGTCCTTGCACGACCGATGCTGCAAAATCAAGAATGGTTTTGCGTTCGAAGACCAGCTGTTCTCCGATCCTGTAATCGCCGGCCGCGAGCCGTTCAACACGCGCTTCAACCCCTTCGGCGGCCTCCAATGCCTCGATAACCCCGCGGCCGCGTTCTCTGTCGTCGGCGACGATCTGGATGGTTCTCTCTGCCAACGCTCCTGCCCTGCTGTTAAAACATCCTCTGCCACTATCCTTTCTGAACGGAAGTGTTTGAGTTGTTATGTGTTGCCTGAGGATATTGTAATACGGTTGCTGAAAGCTATCAAGTGGGGGAGAAGGGTTAAGCTTTGATCAAATAATACGGCCCCGGTGGAAAAGGAAAAGAGACGTGATTTATTGCATGTTTTGGCCACCATGCCAAATGACGCATTTTGAGTTGAGCAGCAGGTGGCCCGGGAATATACGGTGTAGTCTTTTTCTTGAAGCCCGCGAAACGGGCCAGACATTTTTAGCCCCGGGTGACCGAAGGAAACCCGGGGTGAATTGGACTGAGCAAATCACCCGTGGATCGCCACGCCAACGGCGAGAGCAGCTTTTGGCGGTTGCCAGCTTCGCTGGCGCGATCCGCTCCATGAAACTGCACATCTTTGCACCCCGGCTCCTTTTGGTTGCCCGGGGGGATACAGGCCATTGGCTGGACCACCCACATTACATGTATCTCTGTGGTCAGTGCTACCAAAACGCAATAAAAACAGAGCCAAACAACAGGCATACGGAACTTTCGGATGCTGAAACCGACGTTTATGGCTGCGGGCGCCGCCACAAGCCGACAATATCCCCGGCATCCCCGGCATTGAAGATACGTTCAAGCGTCTCGGTCGCACGGAGGGGCTCGATCAGTTCCGACAGGGCTTGCAGGTGCACCTCCGGCGGAGCAGCGCTGGGGCTGAGCAACAGAAAAAGGGCCCGCACATCGGCCCTTGTATGCGGCATTTCCCAACCGTCCCTGTTGACACCGAGACAAGCCGTGGGCCGGGAAACTTCAGGTATGTGGGCGTGGAGAAGGACAACTCCGGGGGCGAGTTCCGTCGGTGCCTTCTCACCCATGGCGGCCAGATACCCTGCGATCCGTTTGATCACATCTTCTTGCCCGGCGAATTCCTTTTGAAGCAGCCGTCCGATGGCGTCGGAGACGGTCGTATTTCTCAGGTCGAGCTCGGTGTTTTCAGGCATCAGAACCAGGTGTTTGCCCGCCATTGGTGCGGTCTCCGTTGCGCTCCGCTCGTCCTCTGACTTTTCCGGGGGATAGACAACCACCAGGTTCATATCCGGTTGCTGACCGATGAGGAGGCGCGGCATTTTATTGTTGATGGGCCGCCAGGGCAGCTTCCCCTTCCGTGCATTGAAAAGGATGACCAGATCATCCTTGCTGGAAACATGATTTTTCATCCAGGGAAGGAGTTCATCCCACTGTTCGAGTACAACCTCATTTTCCGTAATTCTCGGCGGAGTGGCGGAGATGATATCCCGCACCTTCTCCATCGTTGACGGAACTGCGACGCTGAGAAGGGAAGCACCGAGCTGCTGGGTCAAGGTCTTCACCGTGTGCAAGGCTCTGCCAACCCCCGCCTGACGCTCCAGGAGCGGCGGAACAGCCAGGATGATCCTCTTGACGGTATTGATCGGCCCCCGGCATCGGCTGATCAGAACCATCTGCCGGCTCCTTTCCACGAAAGTATCAAGCTTGTGCCCGAAAGTTTGTGCGTGGAACGACACGCTTCCCTTCCATCCCAGAATGGTCGTGGAGATCAGCAGGTCGGTCTTTGCCTGCAAAATGCCGGATGGGATATCGATGGCTGTACGGGTTACCGGAATGGCCGTGATATCGGACGATGTTGCGCGGACCACGGCATGGACGAGCAGCTTTTCGGCGTTGGCGACACGCTCACGTTCGTCCGCATAGGAGCCTGATTCCACGACGGTCAGCGGATAGAGCGGCTCATGCGAGCCCGGCGAACGAATCATCATGGCAAGATTCATCAGTTCTTCCGCCGTCTCCGGATTTGCCAGCGGGATGAGTATACGCTGCGGCGAGTCCGATGGACTGTACGGTTTGCTCTCTTCCCGGAGTGCCACCCGGCGTGCATAACGGTCGGTCAGCCAGGATCCTGCCAGACTCGTCACCAGGATCATCACGATCGTCCCCGTCACCACATGCTCGGTGAAAATGCCGATGCGAAACCCAACCATCACCGCAGCAAGAGTGGCCGCAGCCTGGTTCACACTGAGTCCGTAAATCAGCATCCCCTCGTCTTTGGTATAGGACAGGATTCTTTCCGATGCGGTCGCCGCCATCCACTTCGTCACAATACCGGCAAAAACCATCGATCCGGCGATCAGCGCCGCTTCCCCACCGGTCAAAAACAGGCGGACATTGACCAGCATGCCGACCGCAATGAGAAAAACAGGGATGAAAAGACTCTGCCCCACGAACTGAATACGGTTCATCAGGGTGCTGTTTTCAGGGATAAAACTGTTGATTGTGAGACCGGCCAAAAAAGCTCCTATGATCGGCTCGAGTCCGGCAACATGCGCCAGATGGGCGCAGAGAAATACCGCTGCAATGACACCTGTATACGCAATGATGCCGTCGGAGGCGATGTGGCGGAAGAACCAGCGCGCCAGGGGAGGCACGAAAAGGAAAACCGCCAATGCATAGACGACCATAAACAGGCTCATCTGGCTCCAGAACAGGACGCTGGCATCGCCCCTGTAAGATGCGGCGATGACGGCCAGAAACAGCAACGCCAGCGTGTCCGTTATCAATGTGCCGCCGATTGTCGTCGTCACCGCTCTTTGCCGCGCCAGGCCCAGCCGGCTTGCCAGCGGGTAGGTGATCAGAGTGTGAGAAGAAAACATCGTGGAGAGAAGAATGGAGGCCGGCCAGCTGAATCCCAGCAGGTAACGTCCCATCAGTGTACCGAGAATCAAGGGGATGGAGAAAGTCAACAGACCAAAAGTAAGGCTGTGCAGCCTGTGGCGTATGAACTGATCCAGATCGAGCTCCAGACCCGCAAGGAACATCAGGTAAAGCAGCCCGATCGTGCTGAGAAGCTCGACCTCGCTGCTGCGCGCCAGTATGCCGAGTCCGTGGGGGCCAATCAGAATGCCGGCCACAATCAAACCGATAATCCCCGGAAGCTTTATGCACTCCGCAAGGCGGGGCGCCAGCAGAGCTGTCAGCATCAGAAGCGCGAACATCAAAACGGGGTCGGAAACCGGTAATATCTGCTCAAACATGTTGTTTCACGCATCCTCAATGCATTTTGGCGTCGTTGTCATCCGGACACAGAGCGATCCGTTAAAAGAGCAGAAAAAAAGAGCAAAAGCGAAGCGCGTAATTGGGGTCTGCGGTTATATGGCTTCGTGTCCGGTCGCTTCCCCTGCAGCGTATTGCATGATAGCCCGGGCTTGCGACGGCCCCGTTAGCCGGAATTTCCCGGTGGAATCGATGGATTACCGCCCAATTCCGTCGCACCGAGCAGGGTGTCGTCGTTGACCAGGGGATCGCCCTTTTCATCATCTTTCAGGGTTATCTCCACAAGGTGGGGGAGTTCGGCCATCGGTTCGGTGCAGGAACCATACCGTCGCAGAAAACTCCCCATGGCATATCTTCTGCAGATATATTCCAGCCCGTCGCCGAATGTCTCGGCGGCCCGGACTTTCATGAGACATTCTTCGTGATCGGCGCTGACAAAGTGTGTGGGGATTCCGGCTTCTTCAAGTTTTTCAAAGAAAAAAACGGACAGGGCAAAGCTGGCTTTTCCTTTGTCGGTGACTTCGCCCATGACCTCATTGGCGCCGGGATCGACCTCTCCATCGGCGCCGGTAACGGTATCTTTGAATTTTAAAAACAGATGTCCGTCGTCGCTCTTAAGCAAATCCTTCGTCTTGCCTTTCCGTATGATGTTCATCAATCACCTCATTTTTGTTAGGCTGATTGCTCCGGATCGCCCGAGATTATAGCACAGCCGGAGAACGCGTTCCACCCAACGGGGTTTGGTGACCGGCGATGACCCCGGCTTGCCCGGAGGGCAAAGTGCCGTTTCAGGAGGCAAGACCACAGGGGGGAGCTTGAAGGTGGCGTTTCACCATCCTGCTGGCAGCGTGGCCGTAAAGGCCTGAAAGGCCGCTTCAAGCTAAAAATGTCTCGCCCGTTTCGCGGGCTCAAGAAATAGACGACTGAATGCCATTGCCAATCGCAATCTTTAACCTTTTCGGCCGGGCCCCTACCACAACATATCGCTATTGTTGCGGGATCTCCACGTAAAGCGGGTAAGGTCCCACCACGATCTGTACACTTCCCCTCCGAACCGTCTCCTCCCGTTCGTTCCCGAACATGTCGTAGACCGTCACCCGTTCGCCTCCTTCCACGGGTATTTCCACGGTGCGCGGCCCGGTCACGTTCCAGGCCATGATCACCGACTCACCGTCGTCGCCGTGGGGCGAAAATCGGTAGGCGTAGTACCCGTCCTCGCCATCCGCAACGGCCCCTGTCAGTTTCGGACGGGGCATCCGTTCAATCATGTTCTCGACCGCACGGGCTGAAGGTCGCCAGGTCCCATCGCGCAGGAAGAAACCTGCATTGTAGTTGTCGGTGTCCGTTGCAAACATAATATGCACGCGTTCAACACCGAGCCGCATGGCAAGCGCGTACAGGCGCACGACGTAAGCAGCCTGGAAGTGGGGGGAAACGAGTTCATTGCGCTCCATTGTAAAGTGTCCGCCGTCCTCATGCGATACCGGCCAGCCGATCTCGGTGTACCAGACGGGCGCATCTTCACGGCCGTGCTCGGCCAGCGTGCCGCGGATCGTATGCAAATTGCCGGCAAGCGAATAGCTGCCCCAGCCGCGCACCGAATGGGCCTCGGGCGGTGCGGGTTCCACGTAGGGCTGCGTGGCGAGTATGTCGTAGGAGTGTGCGATCGCTTCGTTTTTTTCATGCAAATTTCTGATCCAGCGCAGGTCGCCCGCCCCGGCGCCGCCGGCCGAGAAGCCGGCAACATTCACCTCCGGCCATTCCGATTTTATCAGCTCGTATGTGCCGACCATCAAATCGGCATACAACGCCTCGCGTTCCGCTTCAACCTCCGCGCGCGGACGTTCCGGATCGTCGGGTATCATATAGTGGAAGTTGGGTTCATTCCATATGTTAACATACCTTACAGGCCGGTCGGGAACGTCCGGATTATCCTTGAAAAATTCCCCCTCCGGACCGTAACGGTTCAAAAACTCTCTGACTCCACTGTGGTAGGCGGAGATGAATTCTTCATCGGACCCGAAATCCGGCCTTGTCCTGAAATCCATCACCGAACTGCTGCCCAGCGTGTAGAGGACCTCGGTTCCGTCTTCGGCCAAAAAGCGCATGGTCCGGTCATCCAACGGTCCGCTCATCCGGATCGTGGTCCAGCCGATACCGTTGATGCTTTCACGGTGACTGCGGTATTCTCCCGCCCAGGTATAAAGCCCGTAAACCGGCACTTCACCGCGACTGCGCCCGATGACTTCCTCCAGCGGCGGCATCGGATCGTCCTGCAGTCTCCAGTCGCCCGGAATTTCCTCCGGCTGTTCGGGAAATGCATCGTCCGCCACAGCCGTTGAACTGAAAAGGGTGCACAGACAAAACACGACCATCAGGCCCATTGCCTCAAGATCCATCTCAAGCGTCCTCCAAAAAAATTCTAATCCTACCGCAAAACTCTCGGCACGGCAATCACTCCGCCTCCGGATCGTTTTCCACCCTCTCCAGGGCGCCCCGGAACGTGGAAAGAATCGTATCTGCGTAGACCTGGTGGCCGACATCATCGGGGTGATTTATCCAGTTATGAAGCCGCGTGTAAGTCGGAATGCCCAGGGATTCAAGTGCCTGGAAAGCGCCGTAGACGGGAGCCAGCGCAACGTTCTCCTCACGCGCAATATCTTCCAGGATGGCGTTGTAGGCCGGCTGCCGATCCGCGGCGCCGCTTCCCAGCCAGGGGTTCAGCGGAAAACATGAGACCAGCAGCACTTCCGCCCCCAGGCTCTGCGATGCGTGCACAAGTTCACGAAGTCCTTCCCGAAAATCCCCGGGCGAAGTGCGGGGCGGGCCGCCGACCCGGCCGGCAACATCGTTGGCGCCGAAAGCGACGATGACGAGTTCCGGATTTTTTGGGGCCACGGATTCGTGGAAATCATCCAGTGCACGGTTCAGGGTTGCTCCCCCCGTAAAGGCCGCAACCGGTTCGATCCCGGCCTCGGGATGGCAGGTGCGCAGGCTGTAGACAACCCTCCCGCGGAACGTGCGGTCCGATTCCGTATAGCTCCTGGCCTGGTCGTACCAGTGCGTGGCTTCAGCGCCGAGTGTGATGCTGTCGCCCATGAACGCGATTGTGACTTTCCCCCCATCGGCGATTTTCCGTGCAGTCTGCTCCAGATATTCGACGCCGATGGGCTCGATATCCGGCGAGTTACGGATCACAAGTATCTCGGATGCGGTGACGGCATAGTCAGCGGCTCCGGCCGGTTCCGGGGAGTTTCCGGCATAATGAGGGTTCATGCCGATACGCCAGGGGGCGATAAAAACACCCGCCAGCGCCGTATGCCCCGGATCCGGCAGAGGCGGCAACGGACTGACCAGGCGCGTTTGCCCCTGTTTTACCGACGCCTTGCCATTGGTGTCGACCTGTATCAGGTCCAGCCGCGGCAGCGCGGCCTCCGCACTGGCAACAATCGCCCCCTCTCCCGGTTTCCCCAGCCGGTCCCCGAGATTCGCTACCTGGCCCCAGTCCCGATTGAAACGGTAATCCCGGCCCGGGGCAAAGAGCTTCCCGTCAGCATCGCGTACTTCAATGGTCCCGGCCCGCCAGTGACGATAGAGAGCGCCGAGGATCAAGCTGTTCTCCTCATCGGTACGCGGGGTCAGGCCCAGCGGCGCGTCCACGCCTTGTCCCGGCCAGGGTTCCCAGTTGTCGAAAAACGGTTTGTAGTTTCCCGGCGCCGGAACCTCTCCGGAGGAGAAACGGCGAATCTCGGGCACGGCAAACTCCAGCCCGGCAGGCGTGATAACAACACGTTCTCCGCCGGACGTTGTGAACTCCCCGTGCACCTGCACCGACATCGAAGGAGGGTCTGTCGGCTCGATCCTTACGGATTCCGCGTCCAAAGGGACTTCCATCCCTCTGAGCCGGGAAAGGCAGGGTTTTTCTTCGCCGGCAATCGTCCAGCACGCAGCGAGGAGCGAAAGTGCAACAGAGACGATAACTGCGCCCGCAGCGCAACGGGATGCCGGATATCCGAAATTGTCGACAAATCTGGTCATAGATCCTGTAATCTCCAGGCCTATCTGAACGATTCCCGGCCGTTTCACCCAACCCGGTTGGTATAATTGTGCCTGAAACGCTGCATTGAACGGTCGATGATCCACAAAACCAACCCGGCAAATGGTAGTATTGTTGCCGAAAAGTCGGAAAGTTGCAAGTGCGTGATCAACGCTGGGGCCTGCATGGTTCACGCGTTCCGGTGGTGCGGATTGGCCGAAGGAAAACTATTTCCCGCCCGCATTGTGTTATTTATCCTTGCACGCCAATACGTTGCTATGGAAGCGCCACAGCACCTCAACAGCTACAACCCAAACGCGTTGCCTGTGTACAGGAGACCCGGCGGTAGCAACGGCAGTTTGGTTGAATTGTCGCATCGATTGCCGTATTATACATCCGTAACTTCGCACTCGCGTATGCATGGTTGAACCTCGCGTTTGGTGTCCGTGCAAAACGCCGTCGAATTTTTCAGATTCCGGGCGGAACAGACGGGCCGATCGCCGGTCAAAACAGCTTGGGAGGAAACACTTATGTCAAGCATCCCTGCCGCACAACGACCGCTGCTTATGCTCATGCCTGTCCTGCTCCTCTCCGCCGCTTCAGGCTCGGAGGATCCCGCGGAGATCATCCGGAAAATGGAACTCAACATGCGCGGCGATGCCTCGTACAACGAGATGACCATGGAGACCGTCCGGCCGCGCTACACGCGCGAGATCGCTCTCCGGTCCTGGCGGCTCGGTGACGATTACTCGCTGATCTTCATCACGGCCCCGGCCCGTGACGAGGGGACGGCCTTTCTCAAGAGGGGCCGTGAAATCTGGCATTATCAGCCCCGCATCGACCGCACCATCAAAATGCCTCCCTCGATGATGTCGCAGTCCTGGATGGGCTCCGACTTCACAAACGACGATCTGGTCGGCGCCGCCTCGCTCGTCGACGACTACACCCACAGGCTGCTCGGCTCTGAAACCGTTGACGGACACGCGTGCTACGTGATCGAGCTCATTCCCGAGCCGGAAAATCCGATTGTGTATGAAAGGGTCGTATACCGCGTCACCAGGGAGGTCGAAGTCACCGACGAAGAGGGCGAAAAGGTTCTTAAAGAGCTCAACCTTCCTGTACGCGTTGACAACTACGACGAGCGCGATGAACTGGTCAACACGATCCATTTCCGGGAGATCAAAGAAATCGGCGGGCGAACGATCCCGACGGTTATGGAGATGATACCCGAGGACAGGGAGAATCAGAAGACGGTTCTGACCACCCACAAAGCCGAGTTCGACATCGAAATTTCGAGCGATTTTTTCAGCATCCGCAACCTGACGGATATGCAGAACTGAAGGAGGGGCATTGATCCATGAAAATGCTGCTGAGCCTGGCCTGGCGCAACCTCTGGCGGAACAAACGGCGCACGGCCATTACCGTCAGCTCCGTCGCCTTTGCCGTCGTGCTGGCTGTTGCTCTCGTAGCGATGGCCGTCGGCCTGCGCGAACATATGATCGAAACCGCTGTGAGGAACGAGACGGGATACCTGCAGATCCAGGACGTGATGTACGACGAAGAACCGTCCATGGACCACGCACTGGAATACGGGGAGGAGGTGAGAGCGGCGATTGCTCCTTTCGGGGCTGAGATCAAATATACCGTGCCGCGCATCCGCGGCTTCGCTCTGGCAGCAAAGGAAACGTCGTCCCGCGGAGTGGTGGTGACCGGCATCGATCCGGAGAAAGAAGACCGGATGAACAACCTTTCCGACAGAATGGCGGAAGGCGAGATGTTTGCCCCCGCCGATGATTATGCCGTGATCGCCGCCGGGCTGGCCGACCTTCTCGGAATCTCCGTCGGGGAGGAGATCGTTCTTGTGGGGCAGGGGTTCCACGGGATGACCGCCGCCGGAGAATACAGGATCGGCGGGATCATCGAGTTCCCGATTCCCGAACAGAACAACACCCTGGTCTATCTGCCGCTGGCGGAAGGACAGCGTTTTTTTGCGGCCCCCGACAGGCTCACCAACCTCATCATCATGACCGGCCACGACGTGGATCATGATCTCCTTGCGCAAAACATTCGGGCCAACCTCGATGAGGATTGGTTCGCGGTCATGACCTGGGATCAGTTGATGCCGGATATGGTCGGCTTGATTGAGATGAGGGAGGCCGTCAACCAGATCATGGCCCTGGTCCTGTACATGGTGGTCGGGTTCGGCATTTTCGGGACCATCGTCACCATGATGTATGAGCGGCTCCGGGAGTTCGGAATCCTGCTTTCCATCGGGCTCAAACGTGCACGGCTTGCCTTTGTTTGCTTTATGGAAACGATCATGATCAGTCTCACGGGGGTGGCCGCCGGTACGGCTGTCGCCTATCCTCTCATGTTCCTGCTTTCTTTCCATCCGATCAGATTCACCGGCGACATGGCGCAGTACATGCTCGACCTGGGGCTGGAGCCGATCATCCCTTTTGCGATCACGCCGCGGATTTTCATCCAGCAGGCTGCGATCATATTTGTTATCGCGCTTTGCATCGGGAGTTATCCGGTAAGAAAAGTGTTCAAACTTGACCCTGTCAGCGCCGCAAGAAATTAATTCTGTCTCAAGGCGGAGCTTGAAAAAGATGAAAACATTGGTGGTCGTAGCCTGGCGGAATGTATGGCGCACGCCGTCACGCAGCGCCATTATCATTGCGGCAATCGCGCTGGGGCTGCTGGGCGGCAATCTCATCGCGGCCATAAGCACCGGGCTGCTGAACCAGAGCTCTGTTGAAACCATCCGGCATCGGGTCTCCCATATTCAGATGCACAACCCCGATTTTATTGCCAATCCCGAACCGCAGCACGGGATTGAAAACGGACGCGATATATTCCGGCAGGTTCGCGAACGCGACGGAGTGCGGGCCGCCGCCGCACGGCTTGCCTTCGACGGCATGGTGGCGTCGGCCACCATGAGCAGCGGGGTGAGGATTGTGGGCGTGGATCCGCCGTCGGAGAGCACGACAACCCGGATGAACGCGCGCATTGAGGAGGGAACCTATTTTGCCGATCCCGGCCGGCTGCCGCCTGTTGTCGTCGGCCGTGAACTGGCCGAAAAGTTGCGGTCCGGCGTGGGCTCCAGAATCGTACTGACGTTTCAGGATGTGGACGGCGAACTGATCAGCGCTTCGTTCCGCGTTGGAGGGATTTTCTCGCTGAATTCACGCGCTTTCGAGGAGAGGAATCTTTTCGTGCTGAAAAATGATCTGGCCGGGCTGGCCGGAGCGCCGGGAGGCGTGACCGAGATTGCCGTTTTATTGGAAGACGACGGCAGGTACCGCGAGGTTGCCGCAGAGATGCAGGAATCCTTTCCGCATGCCGAGGTCAGAACCTGGGAAGAACTGGCTCCCGATCTGTATTTCCAGCACGAAATGGTCGGGCAAAGCCTCATGTGGGTCATCGCCATCATTTTGATGGGGGCTTCGTTCGGCATCCTGAACACCATCCTGATGTCGGTCTTTGAGCGCACGCGGGAACTGGGCGTGCTGATGTCGATCGGGATGAAGAAGGCCGCAGTATTCAAGATGATCCTCCTGGAGACGACCATGCTGGCCGTGGTCGGCGGAGCCGCGGGGCTGGCGATCTCGTTCGGCGCCGTGAAGTATCTCAGCCGGCGGGGCATCGACCTGACCGCGGTGGGCGGGGAGAACCTCCGCGAACTGGGGTTTTCTCCGGAAATCCACCCCGATCTCGCGCCCGCCTTCTACCTGCAGGTCGCCGTAATGGTCGGTGTGTTCGCCGTTCTTGCCGCTATTTATCCGGCCTTTAAGGCCATAAAACTCCTCCCCGCCGAAGCTGTGAGAAAGGAATGAAAACCATGGAAACCGTTATAAAAACAACAGGACTTTCGAAAGTTTACAGGGACACGGCCGTGCCCGTTCATGCCCTGAAGGATGTGAGCCTGGAGTTCGGCCGCGGCGAGTTCACCGCTGTTGTCGGCCCCTCGGGGAGCGGCAAGACCACGTTCCTCAACGTTATCGGGGGCCTGGACAAACCCACCGAAGGGCATGTTCATATCGACGGCACGGACATCGCCACCATGCGGGAGGGGCGTTTGTTCGATTTCCGCCTCCGGCACATCGGATTCGTTTTCCAGGCCTACAACCTCATCCCGGTGCTCACGGCTCTGGAGAACGTCTCGTTTATCATGCTGCTTCAGAAGCGGCCGAAAAAAGAGATGCAGGCCAGGGCCATGGAGATGCTCGAAGAAGTCGGGCTCGGCGAGAAAATGAACGTGCGTCCCGCACAGCTCTCCGGCGGACAGCAGCAGCGCGTGGCCGTCGCCAGGGCCCTTGCGTCCAGGCCGGACTTTGTGCTGGCCGATGAACCCACGGCCAACCTGGACACCGAATCGGCCTTCAATCTTCTCGATATCATGGCCCGGCTGAACAGGGAAGAGAACATCACCCTCATCTTCTCCACGCACGACCGGAGGGTCATCGAGCGTGCACGCCGGGTGATAACTCTTGTGGACGGAGCTGTCGATAAGGATGAAAGTTATGCCTGATATTTCCCGCCCCATAACTATGGGTTTGCTGATCGTGCTTCTGTCCGCCGCAGCGCACAGCGCCGCCATCGAACGCGATGATTTCAGGCTGAGCGGATATGTCAGGGGCATGCCGTCCGTCCAGTTGGACGATGATTTTTCCGATCCGGCGTTCGCCACCTTGCTCCATAACCGGCTCAATGTCCGATGGGATCTGTCCGGGAGCGTCAACCTGGATGCCGAGGGGCGGAACAGGTTGTTCTATAATGAATCGTTCCGTGACATACCGGATATCCGTGACCTGTTCGGACGCGACGAGGGGCTGGTGGATATGTCGTGGGTGTGGCTTTCGGACGGTTCATGGCTCGGGCATTCCGAGGTAGACCGGCTTTTTCTGAGCTGGCGTTCCGGCGATTGGCGGGTCCGGGCCGGACGGCAGCGTATCAACTGGGGCATCAACCTGGTGTCCAATCCGAACGATCTGTTCAACGTGTATTCGTTCTTTGATTTTGATTACGAAGAGCGGCCCGGCGCCGATACCGTCAGGGTGCAGCACTACCTTTCCCATCTTTCCAGTGTCGAGCTCGCCGTGAGCCCCGCCAGAGATGACAGGGACTCGGTTGCGGCGGCAAGATATTCCTTCAACCGTCTGGGATACGATTTTCAGGCGATAGGTGGCTACTACAGGGACCGTTCGGCCCTGGGCGGGGGCTGGGCCGGCAGTCTTGGCGAGGCGGGTTTCAAGGGGGAGGCAACATGGTTTTACGACCTGGAAAGGACGCCCGGAGTGCGCCGGGGAAACGTGGTGGCTGCTGCCGGGCTGGATTACATGTTTGCAGGGGGTACATTCGGTGTTATCGAATTCCTCTATAACGGCGGTCACGAACGGCGGCGGGACGATGTTTTCAGCGTCACCGAACCGCTCCGTGCGGACAACATCATGTTTTCAGAATATGCCGTGACGGTCAGCGCCGATCGTTCCTTTTCCCCGATTCTCAGCGGCGGAGTTTCGACCATGTGGCTTCCGGACATCGAAGCCGGCTTTATCAGGCCCCGAATGGAATATTCCGTGGCGCAAGATCTCGACTTTGAGGTCGTCGCTCAAATGTTCGCCGGCGGACGCGGGACCATCCTTGAAGATGCCGGCATCGGCCTTTTCGCGTCATTGCAATATTCCTTTTAAACATTGTTTATGGATTTAAAAATAGAGAGTTAAGAATGGAAAGTCCTGAAACCCCGGAAAAAATTGTTATTTCGCCTGCCATGGAAAATGACTCCGGCATGTTGCTGAAACTCTATGCTGAAATTTTCAGTCAGCGCGAACCTTTGACGAGTAATCTGGGATTCACCAAGGAACGTATAGTTTCCATAGCCGAAGCGATGTATCTGAATCAAAATAATGATTCGCTCCGGCAGGGACTCTGGCTGAAAGCAACCCTCGGGCGCGATACCGGGAAGCCGGTCGGATTCATCGTAACAGGCGATATAAGCGTTGAGACCCCGAACGAGCCTCCTGCGGAAATGAAGGAAGAAGAAATGGCAAAAGTTCCGGCCGTTATGGTGCTTCTGGAGGAAGTGCGCCGGCCCCTGAATGAGCAGTACTCTTTTGGCCGGGGCCAATGCCTTCACATCGCGGCGCTGGGAGTGGATTCGGGATGGGAGGGACTGGGTGTCGCCGGGAGACTGCTCGGCGGAGCGCTGGCCCGCGCGAAAGAGGTGGGCTACACTTACGCCGCGTCCGAATGCACCGGATCCGGATCGCAGCGATGCCATGAAAAACACGGATTCCGGAGCCTGCACAGCGTCGAATACGCCGGTTTTGAATACGGCGGACCCCGGCCGTTCGCCGCCATACCCGGAGAGTGCCATTTGATGATCAAAGGATTGTGCTGAAGACGAGAGCCGGACAAGAAAACGCGCCGGCACACACATGGAGGTTTGGCTGAAAAGGATGTAACTTGTTCTTGGTGAGACTCTTGAGCTGATCCGGATCCGCATAACTCTCGCGCCGGGGCGGGAGAACACCGACCTGCGGCCGGCAGGCGTGAAAGCGTCTGCTACGGGCCGGATTTTCGCCTTAATTGGGAGCTCGCGATACTTCATTTATTCGGAAGCGGAGGTGTCCGGCTTGGATGAGGATGGTATCCATTCGGAACTGAAACAGATCGCTATTGAGTCGTCTTCGGAGCTGGCCCGGGCGTCAGCCGCTGCTGAGTTCGACAGGGCGGTCGATTGTTTGTTGCAACGCCTGGGACAGCTGTTTTCGGTGGAACGCAGTTATCTTTTCTTTTTTTCCGCCGATCTCATGCAACTGACAAACACGCACGAATGGTGCGCCGGGGGGGTCGAATCCCTCAAAAACCGCTACCGTCATGCGTCCGCGGATTGGATGCCGTGGTATAAACAGTGCATGCGGGAAAAACGGGCGGTGCATCTTCCGGACATCGGGATGCTCCCGCCCGGGGCGGAGTCCGAGAAGCGGGTCTTTCAATCACAGAACATCCGCTCCATCCTCTGCCTGCCGACAGTCAGTGGAAAGGGCGTTTTGACGGGTTTTATGGGGTTCGACGCCGTAAGCCGGCGGCGTCGGTGGCCGGAAGAGCAGATTGATATATTGCAGTTGCTGGCCGACACAATCGGTGGCGCCCGTGCACGTCAGGAGGCGGAAGATGCACTGCGTGAAAGCGAGATGAAGTACCGTTCAATCGTTGAGATCATTCCGGATCTGATCATAAAAACGAACCATAAAGGAGCCTACCTGGACATTATCGCTCAGGAGGAACTTCTTTTCAAACCCAGGGAGGAATTGCTGGGCACCCTCATTTCCGATGCCCTGCCGGAGAGGCAAGCTGAAGCATTTATGAACGGCCTCAAAAAGAGCATTGACGAGCGTGTGCTGCAGGTTGTCGAATACGAACTGGAGGTTCCCGCAGGAACGCTCTATTTCGAGGCGCGCATTTTTCCGTCCGTCGGCAAAGAAGCCTTTGCCATGATCCGTGATATGACCGAACGCAAACGCACAGAGCAGGCTCTGGTGGTTGCAAAAAACGAGGCGGACAGGGCCAATCGCGCTAAAAGCGTTTTCGTGTCGAATATGAGCCACGAGATCCGCACACCCCTCAATGCGATCCTGGGTTTCACCTCGCTTCTGGAACGCGATAAATCCCTGACCAAACGGCAGGCTGAACAGATCGGCACAATCAAGCGCAGCGGTCGTCATCTGCTGGATTTGATCAATGATATTCTGGATATGTCCAGCATCGAGGCCGGGCACTTCAAGTTGCAGGAGAGCGACTTCCGCCTCGACGACCTTCTGCATGAGCTCGAGATGATGTTCCGCCTGTGGGCCGAAGAAAAAGGATTGCGCTTTGTCATGGAACGTTCGGACGATCTGCCGCGGTGCGTGTGGGGGGATGCGGCCAAACTGCGGCAGGTGCTGGTCAACTTGCTCGGAAACGCCGTCAAGTTCACGGAAACCGGAGACGTCACCGTGCGTGCGGTGACGGACAAGGATGGTCGGGACGGCGGCAAGCTGCGCCTTGCGGTTTCTGTGGAGGATACCGGTCCGGGCATCCCGAAGAAGGATCTCGGGCGGATCTTCGAGGCCTTCTATCAATCGGAATGCGCCCGGCATGCCGAAGGCACCGGGCTGGGGCTGGCCATCAGCCGCAGCATCGTCGAGCTGATGGGCGGGCGACTCACGGTGGACAGCCGGGTGGGCCGTGGCAGCTGCTTCCGCTTCGCGATTCCCCTGCGCAGTACCGGCGGCATGGCTGCCCCTCCCCAGGCAACTCCACAGGTGGTCGGCCTGCAGGTCGAAGGGGCGAATCTTTGCGTTCTGGTCGTCGACGACAACACAGATAACCGTACCCTGATCCGCGACATTCTGGAACCCATCGGATTTGAAGTCAGAGAAGCTGCCAACGGAAAGGACGCAATCGAGGCTTTTCACGAGTTTACCCCCCATGCCGTACTGATGGACATGCGCATGCCGGTCATGGATGGCTATGAGGCCGTCCGGCGCATCAAGGCGAGCGAGCAAAGCACCGGGATTCCACTCGTCGCCGTAACGGCCTCTGCGTTTGATGGCGATGAGGAACGTGCTCTGGAAGCCGGGGCGGATGGTTACCTGCGCAAGCCATTTCAGCCGGAAGATCTGTATTATGCCCTCGGACGGTTGCTCGGTTTGGAATTCGTGTACGCCGAGGAGACGGAGGCGGGCCGAAGTAATGAAAAATCCGGCGCTCCGGGGCCGGAAGATATCGCTCCGCTGCCCGGAACGCTGATCGAAGGGATGCTGGACGCTGTCGATACGGGGGACATGGTCCGTTTGAAAGAATTGACAGGGAAAGTGCGTCCGATCAATGCCCGGCTGGCCGACCATCTGGAAACCCTTGCCGACCGTTATGATTATGAGCGAATCGCCAGCCTGTTGTCTGAGAGGAAAACAGAGTGATCAATAACAATATCACGGAAACGGTTATGCTGGTGGACGATACACCGGCCAACCTGAAGGTTCTCAGCACGATGCTCCGGGAAAGGGGTTACCGTGTGGTGGAGTTTCCCAACGGGCCCGCCGCCCTTCGCGCCCTCTCCAGGAACCAGCCCGACCTGATCCTGCTGGATATCATGATGCCCGAAATGGACGGTTTTGAGGTGTGCAGGCAGATCAAGGCCGACAGAATGCTGAAAAACATTCCGGTGATTTTCATCAGCGCACTGGGGGAGGAAGAACATAAGCTCCGGGCTTTTTCGGGCGGCGGCGTGGATTATGTGACCAAACCCTTTCATGAAGAAGAAACACTGGCCAGGGTCCAGACGCATCTCCGGTTGCGAAGCATGCAGAAGGAACTCGAAACGCATAACCTGCATCTGGAGGATCTTGTCAGGGAAAAAGTGAAAGAAATCTCCGCTTCCCAGGTAGCGACAATCCAGGCCGTCTCGGGACTCGCCGAATGCCGGGATGATGTAACGGGCCGGCATATCGAACGCACCAGCAAATTTTGCAAGATGCTGGCGGGGCAACTCATGGAACAATCAACCCGTTCCATGGGCATCCGTGAGACCTTTGCGGACGATATCTACCACGCAGCTCCTCTGCACGACATCGGTAAAGTCGGGATTTCCGACGCCATTCTCCTGAAGCCGGGGAAGCTGTCCGCCGAAGAATTTGAAACGATCAAAAAACATACGCTGATCGGTGCGATGACCCTGGAGAAAGTACGGAGTAAGTATCCGCAGAACGCTTTTATCAACATGGGGATCGCCCTGACACGCTCCCACCACGAGAGATGGGATGGCGGGGGATATCCCGACGGGCTGGCCGGCGAAGAGATCCCCATCAGCGCCCGTATCATGGCCCTGGCGGATGTCTACGATGCGTTGCGGTCGGAACGGCCATACAAAGGGCGGCTCTCCCACCGGGAAAGCGTCGCCTTCATCCGGAAAGAGAACGGCAAGCACTTTGATCCCTCAATCACGGAAGCTTTCATCTCATCTCATGGCGACTTCGAGGAAACCAGCGAACTGTTGAGGGACGTCAGTGCATGAAGGCGAAATGATTCCCCTGTAACCCCGCTTATTTGCGCGTTCTCCCATGGTACAGATGCGACAGAAATCCAGCGTCGCTTGCCTGTGCTCAGGCCCGAAGGGCCGCCTTCAATAATAGCCCCGGGCGACCAAAGGAAGCCCGGGGTAACGAAAAGCGCCAAGAAAACCAGCCCCGCAAGGGGCGAAACAAAATCCCGGATGGAAAGGTTGTCGCGCCCCTCCGGGGCTGGGCGTGGACAAGCGCTACGGTTCCCCGCGGCTCACTCCGTTCACCGCGGGCTACTGCTGTGACGCCCCTGCCGGGGCTTACCGCAAAAAATGCCCGGGGAAACACTTTTGCTCAGGCCCGAAGGGCCGATCTCAACAATAGCCCCGGGCGACCGGAGGAAGCCCGGGGGTAACGGGG
Source organism: Candidatus Brocadiaceae bacterium (assembly GCA_003551565.1). Classification (GTDB taxonomy): domain Bacteria; phylum Planctomycetota; class Brocadiia; order SM23-32; family SM23-32; genus PUMZ01. Next base: position 30,699 of record PUMZ01000110.1, read on the forward strand.
AATACGCAATACACCAAGCCCCGCAAGGGGCGAAACAGAATCCCGGATGCGAAGGTTGTCACGCCCCTCCGGGGCTGGGCGTGGACAAGCGCTACGGTTCCCCGCGGCTCACTCCGTTCACCGCGGGCTACTGTTGTGACGCCCCTGCCGGTGCTGACCGCAAAAGATGCCCGGGGAAACACTTTTGCTCAGGCCCGAAGGACCGATCTCAACAGTATCGCGCTTGTTTCACGCGTGTTCGGTGGTGCAGATGTGGCAGAAAGCAAACGCCGTTTGTCCGCATTAAGGCCCGAAGGGCCGATCTCAACAATAGCCCCGGGCGACCGGAGGAAGCCCGGGGAGAAAAGGGGAACACGTAATCCAACAAGCCCCGCAAGGGGCGTAGCAAAATTCCGGATGGAAAGGCTGTTGCGCCCCTCCGGGGCTGGGCGTGGACAAGCGCTACGGTTCCCCGC
>PUMZ01000308.1 GCA_003551565.1 Candidatus Brocadiaceae bacterium
CAGCCTGATCAGGGTCGTCGACGACGGGGCGGGAATGGCCCCGGACGACCTGCCCCTGGCGTTCAGCAGCCATGCCACCAGCAAACTTGCGACCGAGGATGACCTGTTCGAGATCCGCACTATGGGGTTCAGGGGGGAGGCGCTGTCGAGCATCGCCGCGGTGGCCCGCGCCCGCATCGTCTCGCGCACCCGGGCGCAGGAGGGAGGTCACGAGGTAACGGCTGAAGGCGGACAAATAGGCGACATCAGTGCCTGCGCCGCCCCTCCCGGCACCCAGGTCGAGGTGCGCAATCTGTTTTTCAATGTCCCCGTGCGCCGCAAGTTACTGAAAACACAGGCGACCGAAATGGCGCATATTACCGAAGCGGTCACACGCCTGGCGCTGGCCTACCCCGGTGTGGCGTTCGTGCTGCGCCACAACTCCAGGCAGGTTATGAACCTGCCCAAAGCTCCCAATCGCCGCGAACGGCTCGGGGAGTTCTTCGGAGCCGAAATCGCCGATAATATCATTCCCGTGCACGCACGCCACCCGGAAGTGGAGATCGAAGGGTACCTGCTGCCGCCCCGGGTGGACAGGGCGAATACCACCATGCAATACACGTTTGTCAACCGGCGCTACATACGGGAGAAAACATTGATGCATGCCATCAGTGAGGCCTACAAGGGGCTCATGCGCAAGCACCGCCGGCCCGTCTGTTTTCTGTTTTTAACCGTCGATCCCAAAAATCTGGATGTCAACGTCCACCCGTCCAAGGTCGAGGTTAAGTTTCGTAAAGGAAGGGATATACATAATAACGTTCTGTCGGAGATGCGCCGCTCTCTGCGCGAGGCAAAGCTGACGCCGCAGGTGGAAATGCCCGATGTCCATGACGCGGCCGGCGGGCGGGGGGAGGACAACGTCCGGGCGGCGATCGCCGATTTTTTCAGCCATGCCGCAGGTCCTGCACAGGCGGCCCCTCCGTTCAAGATGCCGCGTGATTTTTCCGGGCAACCGCCCTCCGGGGGCCGCGGAGGGAAGGGTGTGCGGGATACGCAAGATAATTCCCGCCATGATGCCGGCCCTGACCGGCATGCTTCCCAGTTTCTTGACAGTTACATTGTCGAGGAATGCAGCGAAGGGATACGCATAACCGACCAGCACGCGCTGCACGAGCGCATCCTGTATGAAGAATTGGCGCACAGAACCGGAGGGGACAGGTTGCCGAGTCAAAGGCTGCTGGTGCCGGAGCTGGTCGAGCTGCCGGCGGCGGAGTTCTATGCCGTTATGGAATTGAAAGACGAGCTGGACACGTTCGGCATGGAGATCGATCGTTTCGGCGATGAGACGGTCATCGTACGTTCGTTTCCGCAGATACTCGGCCGATTCGACGGCGCGGAGTTTTTTCGCGACCTGCTCGGCGAAGCAAACGGCCCGGAAGGGTTGCGCCGTGTCGACGGACGGCTGGAGAAGCTTTTGATCGTGATGGCGTGCAAAGGGGCGGTGAAGGCGGGCCAGCGGCTCAGCGCCGCAATGATGCGTGATATCCTCGCGAGGCGGGACGGCGGACTCACCTCCCCCGATACCTGTCCCCATGGCCGGCCGACATCGATACTGCTGACCTCGCATCAGCTCGAGAAACAATTCGGGCGCAAGTAGACGTCTTACCCGCATATTTCATAAACCAAAAATTGTCAATAGTCCGTAAACCGCCTATTTCACGCGTTCTCGGCGGTGCAGATGTGGCAGAAAGCAGGCGCCGTTTGCCTGTGCGCAGGCCCGAAGGGCCGATTTCAACAAGAGCCCGGGGAAACAGAGAACACGCGATTCAACCAGCCCCGCAAGGGGCGAAACAAAATCCGGAGGCGAAGATTGTCGCCGCCCGGATTTACGTCTCTCCGCCGAAGCGCTGGTTGATAACGGCCCACCGCATGCAGCTTTCGCCGCCGTGTGCGTACTGTTCGAGGATCTTGCGGGGGTCATCGGCGTCTGCCAGCTCGCGGATTTCCCGGTCGGTGCATCGGAAGGCGGCGGCTTCGGCGTCGGTTCCATAAACCACGGCGAGGTGTTCGATCGCCTTTTTCAGTTTTGCATGGGCGTTGGCGGCTCTGAGTCCGAGCACGGCGCCGGTGAGGATCAGGGGGGAGGCGGCCCCGTAGTGCAGCGATGCCGGAGCTCCGAATGTCCGTGCCATGCTTCCCGCCATCAACAGAAGGGAGCCGCCCAGCAACGCCAGCGCTTCCCATGTACCCCGAAACATGGGACCGAAACCGCGCCGGAAGCGACTTTCCGATATCCTGTAGGCCAGGGGTTCTTCAAAGATTTTTTGGCCCATCATCGATCTGGCCGCATGGGCTATTTCGTGGGAGACGATCTCCCGCCTGCTGTACAGCAACCACTTCCTGCGCGTTCGGAAGCTGTTCCGGAGCACAAAACAGACGCGGGCGAAATTGCCTTCCCGCAGGTGAAAGCATGCCCCGCCCACGTACCAGGGCAGCACCTTGTTGCTGAAAAACGCTGGCGTCCAGTCGGGGCTGATCCGGTATCTTTCCTGCGCCGGCTGCAAGCATTCTTTCAGGATGTCCCCCGGTATGAGCTGCTGTTCGGTGAACTCCTCGCCCATCACTTCCGTTCGTCCGCGGTCCGCCAGATCCTCGCGGATCGTCCGTGCCCAATCCAATGTTTTCCGTGCGCCGTCGAGGACATCGGGGGGGGCGGCGCCGGGCGGAAAGATAAAGCCTTTTTTGTCCAGTTCGGCCAGCCGTCCGAGGGTTTCCTTATCGATCGTTGTCCCGTTATTATTCATCCCCCTCCGCCGTCTCGGCCGAATCGGAGACCTGTTCCCTGAGCTTCCGGATATCCTGCAGGCAGGCGCAAAGGAGCCGGACCATCTGGGAGGCGCCGAGCAATAGCACGGCGCCGGCAAGAAAGGCGGCAATGAGCCAGGTGGCGAGATAAGTGCCGATATCTTCGGTCAAAAGGGCATAGATGACCGCTACGATCCCGAAAATCAGGGCAAAACCCAATGACGCCAGCAGTCCGGCGCTGACCTGGATCAGGAACGTTTGCGGCCGGATTCGGTGCTGTGGGTCCCCGCCGATCCCGGCGGGAGCCGGGTCCGGCTCGCCCGGGCGGGCCTCACCTGTCGGGAATGTTAACGTGTCCGCCCCTGCAGGCGCCGTGTCCTCACCATCGGGCGGGCTGGGGCGTTGCCCCTCGGGGAAGCAAGGTATAAGCTCGGGGAACTGCCGCACTTTTTTCCATTGTTCCATGCCGCGGCTCCACAGAAGGTCGTCGGGCCCGAGTTTTTGCCGGCCGACGAATGTTTTTATCCGGTTCCAGGGCACCGGTCCGTAGCGCTGTTTGCCGGTGGAATAGTACCATTTCCGGGAGATTTCCTCCGCCTGGAGCATTTCGGCCTGTTCGCGTTCTTCGCTGATCAGGACTGCTCCGCACCCGCATGCGAGTTCCTGGCAGTCCGGCGGATGGTTGAGCATCTCCCCGCAATCCGGGCATTCGGTTTTTTCCATTTTTTCCATGATCAAGCCACGAAAAAGCGTTCCCTTAGCGGTCCTCCGGCGGTTGGCCGGCCCTGTCTCTGAATTCTCTTGCTTCATCCATAATACGTTGTTCGCCGTCTTCATCGTCCACGCGTTCCACGGGGGCAAGGTGGACTTTGTGGAGGTGTATGTCTTCGACGGTTCCGGGCCACAGGACCTCGGAAAAAAAGTCCAGTGGGAACTTTTGATACCAGGGAGCCCTGATGATGACGATCTCCTCGCTGCTCTGGTGCGTTGCCATTCCGCCGTCATCCCTGATCGGCCCCACCCTCAGGCGCCTGCCCCCGTAGTGGGTGAACGGCAGGTCCACGGGAGTCTCCCCCACATACTGTTCGTCCACCCAGACCGGTGCGCCCTGTGGCCGGGACCGGATCTGCAACTCCCTTTGAACGCAGCCCTGGCAGGCGATAAGGACAGATGCAGCGACGGCAAAGAGAGCCGGTGTCTTCACCAAAGGGGGCAAATCGATCCGCATCTATTTCCTCTTTTCCGGTTCGGGTCCCACGAAATAAATTCTTCCTCCGGCGGCGACCGCCAGCACGTTGCCTTCCGTATTTGCGTCGAACGCTTCGATCTCGGCTTCGCATCGGAACGACCAGACCGCGGAGAGGTTCTTTTTATGTCCGGTGAAGGCGGTCAGTCGCTTTCGCCATGCCTGGAAGATCACCGGGTCGTTGCCGGACGGCATCCGGATCAGGGATTGGCCGGGGGGCGGTTCGAACCGCCGGATCGTGGTTCCTTCCCGGTCCATCAGCCGGCTGACGCCGGACATTTCCTCGATGGCCAGTGCATTGTTCGTCAGATAAAGACGTTTAATCCCGGCGCCGATCTTTTTGGCAAAGATCACCTTCCCCTCCATGTCCTGCAGTATCAGCGGCCCCTTCCCGCTTGCAAACGTGCAAAAGTTATCGTGCAGGATCAGGTGGTCGAACCGCAGGTCCCCGCCGAACCTGTGCTTTTTCTTCAACTGTCCGTCGCGTCCGAAGAAAAGGAAGCGCAACTGTTTGTCTTCGACCATGATGGTCTCGCCATCCGGCGAGACACGTATTCGTGTGGGAGGAGGGGAAAGTTGTTCGCGTCCCAGTTGTTCCCCTTCCCTGTTCCAGATCACCAGGTCGTCGTCTGTATTGATAAACGCTATCGTCCGCAGATCGTCGGAGCAATCGATCTGATGGATCTTTTCATGGGGTACTATTGGGTTTTTTCTGTTGTTTTCCGTATTGAAAATGAGGAGTTTTCCGGGATTCCATATGCCGAAAAAAACATCCGAGTTCGACTGCAGCATCCGCGCCGGGGCATTGATACGGGTTTCAATCAACAATCTGCCCTCGGTGTCGGTCATTATGGCTTCTCCGCCGGGCAGTGACGCCGCGGTTCTGTGCCCCGAGGGGCTGATGCGGAGCCTGTCGTTTCCTCGCGGCAAGAGGCCTCCCATGAGGGAGATATCACCGAAAACATGGGCTTCCTCGGGTTGCGGGACGGCGGAAACTGTTCTTTCGCCGTGCTGTTCTCCCCCTCCATTGTCGGTTGCGATTGCGCCTTGTTCTTCGGTAATCGGATCCGAACTGATCACCGAAGTTTGTCCTGTCGGGAATTTCGTTGCAAAAGTCCGGATCCCGCCGTCCGTCGTCGCTACGGTCAGCCACGCCGCCCTGTCGGAGATGTCCCATGCAGCCACGGGCGTCCTCAGTTTTTGTTCCCACAATACCGTGCCTTCCAGATCCAGAAGGGACATAATGTTTTCTGCGGAGAGCGCGGCAACGACCGGTCCGGCGGGACTGTCCGTCACCAGGGCGTTCGACACCGTGTTTTGCAGGTAGAGAGTCCCCTTGCTCTCGCCGGCCGAGTCGTAGGCGTAAATGCCTTCATCAAAGGCCGAGACGATCAGCGTGTCGGAGCCCGGATCGAATGACATCGGGCCGGTTTGGATGCCGATATTGAACTCCCACACGTAGCGGCCGGATTCATCCACCACTCCCAGCTCCCCCAGTTCTCCGGCCACGGCGATCCGCAAAGGTTCTTCGCCCAGCGGGGCAAAGCTGGCCGGCTTATACTTGCATTGAATATCCACGGGTTCGGTCTTTTCCCCGGCATTAACGTATCGGATGGTGTAGGGCGGGCGACTGGTGAGGAGTTCATTGGAGCGGCCCATCGCTATCGTTTCGGCTCCCTCGCAATGCAGTTTCCATTGTCTCTCACCCTTACAGGTGAATCCGTGCACGTTGCCTTCGGCGTCAAGGACGGCGAAAAGCGTGGCACTGCGGTTGGCTTTTACGGCGATCGGGGCGGCGTTGAAAGCGATGCTTTTGAGGGGTTGACCCTTTCTCGATACGATATGGCAGGTGTTGTTCTCTCCCGCTATCACGACAGGACCTTTTTTCCCGATGCAGGCGAGGTCCGCAATTTCCCCGCGGATTCGTTTCTTCCATATTTGTTTGACCTGGATTCCGTTGTCAATCACTTTATCGATTTCCTGCAAAAAAGTTGAACGCAATAAACCATCTCCCGGACATCCCTTCCGGGGGCAGCAAATCTTCGGTTCAGGGCGCACCCTCCAGCAAGCGCATGGCGTTATCTCCCATCACGTCGGAAATAACGTTCTCAGGCAGAACCAGTGCCCTGAATAACCGCTGGTAATCCCTTTCGATAAATGGTATGTCTCTGTTGATCGAGGCGGTGCCGAACACGATCTGTTTCCACCACTTGTTTTGAGGGGCTTCTTCCCATTTGTCTTCGCTCTCCATCCCCAGCAGCAATTTGAAAAAATGGGATCCCCTTTCCCGGAGTTGTATTTTTGAAAGGTCGAAAAAAATGTTGTCGTGCACCTGCAGCAACGCGGCCGCCTCCTCGAACCAGGGGGCGCCCAGTCCCGTTCCTATGATCTTCAAATCCGGCAGTTGCCGCGCCAGAGGGTCCAGGTGGATGGGGCGGGCCAGGTCGCCGCTGATATTGTTGGCCCTGTCAAGAGGCGTGACCGGTAATATACGGGTATGGAACAGCACGGGCAGCCGCAAGGCTTCGGCCGCCTGGAGGACGGGGAAAAAAGCGGCGGAATCGTAAGGAGCCGCCGGCGCGCCCATCTTCAATCCCATGAACCCGTTGCCGTGCATTCTTTCCACATCGCCGGGCCCGTCCAAACCCGGGCGCAAAAGCGCAAAGGGGACGAACAGTTCCGGATAAGCGTCCGCTTCTTCTATCACGGTTTCGTTCGTCGCCAGGCCGTAACGCGGCTCGCCGCCGCCGATGCAGAGCTTGTTGATGCCCAGGTTATGGGCGGTTTCAGCGAGCATCGGGACATAGTCCTTCCTGTCGTAGACATGTGTATGAAAATCGACGATCAATTTTCTCTGCTCTGGCATAAGTTATCCTGAACCATTGCCCGATTCACAAGTCCGCACCGAACGACGTCCCGCCGGGACAACACATGTGCGTAAGATTGCCTTTCTGCAGAAAATGCGGCGTGTTTCATTGAGTGTCTGCACCGATTCCGCACGCCGTTCCCTATCATACCCTATGTCCGGGATGTATTCAAACAGATGCATGCCTTTATGCATGGGGCGGGTGTCATTGCAGAAAATACTTCCATCGGGAAAAGCCTATGCTGGGACGACAAGGTCGGGCGTTTGAACATCCAACGGGTATCACTTAAGATGAAATGAACATGCTGGATTTTGCCGGCCGGGGCGTAATGGACGTTTTTTTGATGTCCGCCGGCGCTTATTTCAGAGCGGGCTCTATCATGAAAATCATAGCCGATGGCAATATTCCCCGTGTGGAAGATGTTTTTGGTGGGCTGGGGGCGGTCCGAACCCTGCCCGGACGCGATATATGCCGGGATGTGCTGCTCGATGCCGACGTGTTGCTGGTGCGTTCGGTCACTCCGGTCGGCGAAGAGCTCCTGTCCGGTTCCCGTGTCCGTTTCGTCGGCACCGCAACCATAGGCACCGACCACGTGGATACGGATTACCTGGAAGATGAAGGGATACGGTTTGCAAGCGCACCGGGCTCGAACGCCAATTCGGTGGCGGAGTATATCACGGCGGCCCTGCTGACCCTCGCGCAAGGGCGGCGAAAACCGCTGAAGGGCAGTTCGATCGGCGTGATCGGTGCAGGCAATGTCGGAGACCGGGTGGTGCGTAAAGCCGCCGCGCTGGGTATGGAAGTGGTGAAAAATGACCCTCCGCTTGCCCGGTGCAGCGGCGATCAATCCTTTCGCCCCCTGGAGGAAGCGCTGGAATGCGATTACGTAACGTTGCACGTCCCGCTGGAGGAGGGCGGACCCGATCCCACTTACCGGATGGTCGATGAGGGTTTTCTGGAGATGATGGGGAGAGACGCGCAACTGCTGAATTCTTCGCGGGGGGCGGTGGTGGAGGAATCCGCCCTGAAACGCGCTCTGAAGGAAGGTTTGATCGGCGGTGCGGTGCTGGATGTGTGGGAAAACGAGCCCGCCATCGACCCGCGGACGCTGGGCCTTGCGGATATCGCGACGCCGCATATCGCGGGTTATTCTCTCGATGGCAAGTATAATGGAGTGAAAATGTTGTATCATGCACTGTGCGATTATTCCGGGGCCGAACCGCACGTGAATGTCGATGCGTTCAAGCCCGCACCGGAAATCCGTCGCATCGTGATCGACGATCCTTCCGATCTTCACGGCTGCGTGCGCCGGGCGGTGGAGAAGGTTTACGATATCCGGGAAGACGACAGCCGGCTCCGGAGGATGCTGACGCTTCCCGCCCCGCAGCGGGCGGAGTATTTCGACGCACTCAGAAAGAATTATCCCGCCAGGCGGGAATTTTTCAATGCCGCTGTGGAGCCCGGCGACGGGGCGGATCGCGACCGGTGGCGGGAGGCGGCCCGGGTTCTGGGCGGTCTGGGATTCGCCGTGGATGCCTGAAACAGGCGCCCCGGCCTACACGAAAGAGCTTGCAGCGCAAGTTCCCCGGGTTTGACTTAGCGCCCATATTCATGTAAAGTATGCGGTGGTCAGAAGGGAATGCCCTTTATCCCTTGCGGCGGTAAGGATGTCCGGAGTGGTGACCTTATACTGATGTTATTACCTGCGACGGCAAAACACTGCTTATCTTGAGTTAACACTTTTTAAAAGGTAGAGAGAGAATGGTTGAAGACAAATCCAATGGAGATGCTTCTTCCGGTGACGTGGGCGGAGAGGAAGAGAAAGGCGAACAGCAGCAATACAGCGTTGAGTATGAAACCCCCTGTCAGGTCAGGATCAGGATCGAAGCGGACGGCACGGACTTGCAAGAGGAGTACGAACAGCAGTTCGGGACGTATCAGCAGAACGCGCAGATCCCCGGATTCCGGCGCGGCAAGGCGCCCCGGGCGATGGTGGAAAAGAGGTTCGGCGAGGCC
>PUMZ01000243.1 GCA_003551565.1 Candidatus Brocadiaceae bacterium
GATCTGCACAGGATTGCAGAGCTGTATTGCACGGGTTGCGGTTACTGCATGCCGTGTCCGCACGGGGTGGATATTCCACGAAATTTCAAGCTGATGAATGATTGCAGGGTCTATGGTTTTGAGGAGGCCGCGGTGAAGGGCTACGCACGTTTGGGGGATGGCGATAGTGGTGAGGAGAAGCTGCGCGCATCCGCATGCGTGGAATGTGGCGAATGCCGGGACAAGTGTCCTCAGGAAATCGATATTCCCCGCCAGTTGGAGGAAGTCCATAAGGTTTTGGGACGTAGTTAGCGGGCAGGGGCGGAAGGGCTGCAACAGGTTCGCAGTGCGTCCCTTCGAGGTCCCGGAGTCCGTAAGGTTCCGCGCCACCCAGTTGGACGCCTCCCTGCGGCAGGCAAGCTTGAAAGCATTCTCTTGCGCCGGGTTGGGAGTGGGTTGGGAGTGGCGTGGAGCCGGAACGGTTCACAGGTTTATTCTGGAAGGACGTTGACTCATGAAAAACCGCATCAAATTGCTGGTGGTGGGAGCGGGGCCGCATGGCAGCGGGTTCCACATGCCGGCCCTGGCCCATTATCGGAGCCGGAATCCCGACCGGGTGGGTTCCGTCCTCGTTTGCGATCTGGACCGTGACAGGGCTGCATCGGCGGCCCGGAAATATGGTTTCGAGGAGAGCGCAAGCGATGTTGAAGAGGTCATCGGCGATTGGCGGCCTGACGCCGCGATGGTCCTGACGTCCGTTCAGGCCACTGTGGAGGTGGGTCGCCGGATCATCGGAGCTGGGATTCCCGTATTGCTGGAAAAACCGCCCGGGGAGACCGTTGGTGAGGCGGAGGAGCTCGTTGTGTTGAGCGCTCAGGCGGCGGCACCGGTCATGGTGAGCATGAACCGCCGTTTTGATCCCGTATTGCGCGCCGCCATGGCGCGTGTCAACGGCCGGCGCTGCCGTTACGTGCGAGTAACTTTTGCCCGGGAGCGCCGCAACGAGGACCGGTTCCTCACCGAAACGGCTCTTCACGCCGTGGACGCCATGCGCATGCTTGGCGGCGATATTGTCCCATCGAGTCTCCGTTGGCTGGGTCATGGCGGTACGAGCTGGCGGGTGGCCACGTTCAAATTCGCAGCGGGCGCAATGGGATGTTTCGAGATCCTCCCGGCCGCCGGCGCCAGGGCGGAACGCTACGAAATCACCGGTGAGGGCTTCCGCGGGATCGCAAAGACTTGTTTCTATGACGATGGGGAGTTATGCTGGAAGGAATTGGATAGCGAGCCGGAGTTGCAGACCTACCGCGCATCGCGGCCTGTCTGGGAATTGGATGGTACGCTGGGTGAAACTTGCGAGTTCCTCGACAGCTGCATCGCGGGCCGGGCACCTCGCCCGGCGCCGGCGGATGTCCTGGACTCTGTGCGTATTGCCCATCGCCTGGATGCAACACCCGAGTGCCTCGGCTGATCAACGGCGTCCTGCAACATCGCGGCGGGGAGGCGGCGGGCCGCAGGCGCTTGAAGGCGCAACATCGACAAAAAATTGTATTACAGAATCAGGAGTTTACCGTGCAACACTCACAGACACAGGAACAGCAATATGGATCCAGACATACTCAACATCATCCGTCGTGGCGCGGTGATACCCGCCGTCCCTCTGGCTCTTGACGCCGGCCGTAATTTCGACCCGTTTCGCCAGCGGGTCCTGATGCGTTACTATGTCGACGCCGGTGTCGGCGGCGTCGCGGTTGGGATGCACTTCACGCAATTCGAGATCCGCAATGCGGGTGTCGGGCTTTTCGAACCGGTGCTCAGCGCCTGCGCAACGGAGATCGACCGTCTTTCCACGGACCGTGCTCGTCCTCTGGTAAAATTTGCCGGCATCAACGGGCTGACAGACAGTGCGTTGCAACAGGCCGAAGTCGCGCGGGCTCTTGGCTACGACATAGCTATCGTTTCGCTGGCGGCCTTCGGGCAGGACACGCTGGAACAGGACATGGTTCACCATGTGCGTGAAATCGCGGGGATCATGCCCGTTTTCGGTTTCTACCTCCTCACCGGGGTGGGAGGCATTCATCTGCCTTACGCCTTTTGGCGGGAGCTGGTAGAGATCGACAACGTATACGGCATCAAAATTGCTCCTTTCAACCGGTATTATACTCTGGACGTGCTGCGCGCGGTTGCGGATGCCGGCAAACAGGAGCAAGTGACTCTTTACACGGGCAACGACGACAGTATTCTTTACGATCTGGTCACTGAATACCGTTTTGGCCAATATCCGGTGCGGATTCGGGGCGGTCTTTTGGGTCAATGGGCCTGCTGGACCCGGACCGCCGTAGACTTTCTCGGCAAGGTGCATGAGTGGGTGGACTCGGGGGCCCCACTGCCCCGTGAATGGCTCAGTCTTTCTGCGCAGATGACCGACGCCAACACCGCTATTTTTGACACCGCTCACCATTACGCGGGCAGCATCCCCGGAGTGCATGAGATCCTGTGCCGCCAGGGCCTTTTGGAGAACACGTTAACTTTGAAACGGGATGAAGTCCTTTCCCCCGGTCAGGCGGCCGAGATCGACCGGGTCTGCGCGGCATATCCGCATCTTACCGATGACGAGTTCGTCGCCGCGAATCTTGATCGATGGCTGAACGAAACAAATGGAGCGGAGTGACCGGCATCGTACCGTGGCTGTTTTCCTTGCGCGTTCCGGACGGTCGGTGTATTATACCTTTTGGGCAGGTCACGATAAACAATAAGGAGTCGAACAATGATAATCGTCATGCAACGGGATGCGGATGAAGAAAAAATCCAGCATGTCATCGAACGTGTGGAAGGAAAAGGGCTCGAAGCGGTGCTTCTGCGGGGCGAGAAGCGCAACGTTATCGCAGCCATTGGCGACAAGCGGGAGATACCGACGGATTACTGGCTTGCAATCCCGGGCGTTGAAAAAACGGTCCCAATACTCAGCAAATACAAACTTGCCAGCCGGGAAATATCGCCCCATACCACACCGGTACGCATCGACGGCAACACTGTGGGCGAAAAAGCGCTCGCAATCATCGCGGGGCCCTGCACGGTGGAAAGCATGGAACAGACTCTTGCGGCCGCTGAAAGCGTCAGGAAAAGCGGGGCTGTTGCGATCAGGGGGGGCGCCTACAAACCCCGTTCAAGCCCGTACAGCTTTCGGGGCCTCGAGAAGGAGGGGCTCGAGATCCTGGCCGAATCCCGCCGATTGACCGGCCTGCCGGTCGTGACGGAGGTGCTCTGTCCGGAAGATGTGGAGATGGTCGCGCAATACGCCGACGTTTTGCAGGTGGGTGCGCGGAACATGCAGAATTACAGCCTTCTGGACGAACTGGGGAAATACGACAGACCGGTGCTCATTAAACGCGGGATCGCGGCCACCGTGGAAGAGCTGCTGCTCGCTGCAGAATATATACTCCGGTCCGCAACCGCCGAGGTGATCCTCTGCCTGCGCGGGATAAGGACGTTTGAGGAGCAGACGCGTTTCACGCTTTCCATAGGTGCGCTTGCGCACCTGAAGCAGGTCACGCACCTGCCCGTCATCGTGGATCCAAGCCACGCTGCGGGCGAACGCTCCCTGGTATTTCCGCTTGCAAAGGCCGCGATCGCTGCCGGAGCGGACGGATTGCTGGTCGAAGTGCACCCTGATCCGGAAAATGCCTATGTCGACGGGGCGCAATCGCTGACGCCGGAGGGTTTTGATCAGCTGATGAAGGAGCTGCGCCCTGTAGCCAGAGCTGTGGGAAGAGAAATGTGATACGAAGCGTACAACTCAGACTGTATTATTTACCCGGGAAAAATCTATGACAGAACGGAGTCTCAGAAGCGACCTTGCCCTGAAAGGGCCCGAACGCGCCCCGTCGCGGGCGCTCCTCTACGCCACCGGTCAGTATGCCCCCCGCCATGCCGGCAAGCCGCTGATCGGAATTGCATCGGCTTTCAGCGATCTCATACCGGGTCATACGGCCATGCGTTCGCTGGAACGCGCCATCGAACGGGGCATCGCCGCAGGCGGCGGCGTGCCGTTTGTTTTCGGCGTGCCGGGCATCTGCGACGGAATAGCCATGGGGCACAAGGGTATGCACTACTCGCTGCCCTCGCGCGAACTGATCGCCGACACGATCGAGACCGTTGCCGAGGCGCATCGTCTGGACGGGCTGGTGCTGCTGACGAACTGCGACAAGATCACACCGGGGATGCTGATGGGCCTTGCCCGGATCAACATATCCGGCATCACGCTGACCGCCGGGCCCATGCTCTCCGGACACTGGCGTAAGCAGGGGGAGTCGGGCATCTGCAGGCTCAGTCTCGTACGAGATACGTTCGAAGCCGTCGGGCGCCACCGGAGCGGAGAGATCGATAACCGGGAGCTGGCCGATCTGGAGCTGAGGGCCTGCCCCGGTTCGGGCTCTTGCCAGGGGCTTTATACCGCCAATACGATGGCCTGTGTGACCGAGGCGATGGGGATGTCGCTGCCGGGCTGCGCGGCCACGCCGGTCGTCGAAGCCGCCAAGGTCAGGATCGCCGAAGAGAGCGGAGAGCGCGTGGTGGGGCTGGTCAGGGAAGGCGTACGCGCCAGGGACATCATCAACCTCAGGAGCATCCGCAACGCCATAGCGGTTGACATGGCGCTGGGTGGTTCCTCGAACACCTGCCTGCATATTCCCGCCATTGCGCACGAGGCCGGAATAGACATCTCCATCGATATTTTCGATGAAATCAGCCGTCGTGCGCCGCACATATCCAACCTCCGACCGGGCGGGGAGTACTTCATGGAAGACCTTTACCATGCCGGCGGGATACCCGCGGTGCTCAAGCGTCTCGGAACGCTCATCGAAGACGTCCCCACCCTGTCCGGGGACACCACGCGGCAAATCGCCGAGTCAGCGCGGGTTCACGACGAAGATATCATCCGGCCCACCTCCAACCCCTACCACCCGCAGGGCGGCATGGCGGTATTGAAGGGCAGCCTTGCGCCCGAGGGGTGCGTGGTCAAACAGAGCGCCGTCAGCGATAAGATGCTCAAATTCAGCGGCCCGGCGAGTGTTTTCGACAGCGAGGATGATGCGATCGGCGCGATCATGGGGGGGGGGATCGAAGGGGGCGAAGTCATTATCATCCGCTACGAGGGCCCGAAGGGGGGGCCGGGAATGCGTGAGATGCTCAGTCCGACCTCGGCCCTGGTCGGTATGGGACTGGGCGATGCATGCGCGCTGATCACCGACGGGCGCTTCAGCGGCGGGACCCGCGGCCCGTGCATCGGGCATGTCAGCCCCGAGGCTGCTGCGGGCGGCCCCATCGCTTTTGCCCGCGACGGCGATACGATTGAGATCGATATCCCCCAACGCAGGATCGCGTTGAAGGTGGAGCCCGAAGAACTGGAGAGGCGCCGGGAGAACTGGCAGCCGGTGGAGCCGAAGATTACGACGGGCTACCTGGCCAGGTATGCCAGGTTCGTTACCAGCGCATCCACCGGGGCAGTCTACATGTCATTTTCAGACGTTGATGAATAAGAGGGGATGAGGTGCAACTATGACGAAAGTGCTCAGCAAGTCGGAATATGAGGAACAGGTGGCAGCGTCGCGGGATGAGAGAATGGAATGGTGGAGAGCGGCCCGATTCGGCATGTTCGTCCATTATGGCCTGTACTCCCAGCTGGGAAGGCAGGAGTGGGCAATGGCCCTCGAAAATTATCCGATTGAGGAGTATGAACAGCTGGCCGATACCTTCAATCCCCGGCCCGATGCGCCGCGCGAGTGGGCGGAGCTCGCCAGAAAAGCGGGCATGAAATACATGGTGCTGACCACGCGCCATCACGAGGGTTTCAGCCTCTGGGATTCCGAAGTCAACCCGTACAACTCCGTCAATTGCGGGAGCGGAGTCGATGTTGTGAAAGAGTTCGTTGATGCCTGCAGGGAGCATGACTTGAAAATAGGTTTTTATTCGTCCCTGATGGACTGGCATCACCCCGACGGCTGGAAATGTGCCTTCGACAGCAAAGCCCGGGCCAGATTTACCGATTATATTTATGCCTTGAACAGGGAACTTGTGAGCAACTATGGCAAGATCGATATCATGTGGTATGATGTCCCGGCGCCGATGGAGTCCTGGGAAGGGTGGAATACGCTGGAATTGAACCAGATGGTCAGGGAGCACCAGCCACATATTATCATCAATAACCGCTCCAAACTGGAGGAAGACTATGCAACGCCTGAAGAACGGATACAGGCAGACGACAGGGATTGGGAAGCCTGCATGACCTTCAACGATATCAGCTGGGGCTACGTGGATTCAAGACAGGCGGCTGCCTACAGTTACAATGCGCAGCGCATACTACGGATGCTGAATGAGGTTGCCGCCGGCTCCGGAAACTTGCTGTTGAATATCGGACCCGCGCCGGACGGGTCGGTGCCCGAAGAAACGGTAGAGCCCCTGAGCACGGTGGGACAATGGATCGGAGCAAACGGGGAGGCTGTCTACGGCAGAAAGGCAAAAACACTTCACGCGAGGGTCACGACCAACGGTATCTGTGATTATACCTGGGACGGAGGGAAAAACATTTACATCTGGAACTGGATCTGGCCCGCCGGCGGGCGGATGACTCTGGGCGGGTTTACAACATCGCTGAAAAAAGTATCACTGCTGCAGGACGGAACGGACGTGGATTTTGTGCAGAAGGGGCACAGAATTTTTCTGGAAAACCTGCCCGAAACGTCTCCCGACACGATTGCGGGTGTGGCGGTGATAAAACTTGAATTCGACGACGTACCGGTCTTCCGGCGGGCGAGTTATTATCCGCAACTGCATGGCGGAAGAAGCTACAAACCGCAATCATAAGCGGGCGTGATGAGAATCCGAACATCGCACGCCTTAACTGCTTTTATAACAGTGCATTAAACTGTAGCCAGAATTGAAAGTGCCTTTTACAGTGACCACCTCTTGCAGATTCCAAAAGCCATAACAGACGACGTATCAATAACAACCAGGTCTGCCGGCAATTTTCGCCATTTGCTCTAAAACTCCATTTATCCGTTCAGAACCGACCTGCGGAAGCAGAACCGAAACGACTTCCTCACGAATTATTTTGGAATCCAGCAAAACGCTAAATCGCCTTTTCAGATACTCACGGACCTCTGCGGGAGATCTTGACACCTCGGATGATAGTTCAGGGCGGTTATCCAACACAAATACAACATCGTTAAAATCAGGCGCGCCCCGCAGGTCGTCCCCACCCCGATCACGCAAGGCTTCCAGTTTGGAGGCTATGAAAAAAGGGGGGGATAAAATCTCTATCTCCGTTCCCTTTTCTATAGCGTAACGAATGGTATGATTTATACCTTTCTCATGCCACTGGTTGGCAAATCCCAGAATTTCCGCTCTTGCAGGCATAATATCTACCTGAAGGCCGTCGATAATCCACCTGCAAATAGGAGCCCCTTCAGATGTATCATGGTTGAAACCGCGTTTCTCAAGGTCTTTCTCTATCTGCCGGAAACCGGTCCGGGAAGTTATCTTTATCACACAGTCTACGTCCAGAGTGGGTCGCACTGGCGGCGGAGCGGGATCCGTTGCGTACAGCTCCACGACTGCTCCGCCTACAAAGAACATGTCCTCGCACATGTCGCCAAGAGCATGGCTGACTTTTCTCAGATTGGGAATATTCTCACTGTCACTCATAGTGCGAGCATCTCTTTCAGCTTATCGGATGCAAGTTTTCGCTCCCTTGCACGTCCTGCACGAAAGGCATCGGCCAGAGAAAGGAACCGGTGCAGGCATTGATCTTCTGATGCCGCGCGAGGGACTGTATGGTACAGCGGTTCTATAGCCTGCCCCCGCATATTCCCGTGGTCATACGCCCAGACAAACTCCTCCTGCCCCCCCTGTATGAGTTCAGAAAGCGGGGGCGCCGAATGCGCCGTCGGGATTCCCCGCACAATGCCTCCCGGCCGGACGGGGAAAACGTATTTCAAGCCGCTGACCAGAAATTCCTGAAGGGATTTTCGGTTCACTTTTTTTTTGTCCCCAATCAAAAGGCCGGACATGGATAGCCGGGCGAGGGCTTCGGAGACTCCCGATTGGCTCATGTAAAGACTACCGGCAATATTCTTCTGTGCATAGCTTTTCTCGCCGAAGCAGACAATCTTTAGAATTATGACTATATCCTGTGGACGCATTCCTTTATTTTGATTCATTCCAACCTCCACGGTCTTAAGAAAAACGTGGATATCGCATATCGCGATTCGCGAATTGCGATATTCTATCATTCTTTGTGGGGAAAAGTCAAATCAGGGGGGACATATCACTTCAAATAAAATGATCCTCAACGGATCATTTTGTTTTGTCGAATGAACTTCAGGCTGAATGTACTGAGCCCATTTTAAAACAGACTTGCAATCTACCCCCCGGCTTGCATATAAAGAGTTATTTGCCTATGATATTGACAGCATTTATCAATCGGGCGTCCTTTTTTCACGTTTCCGGAGCGATTCATGGAAAGTCCGCCGCTTTTTACCGACGCATTCCTCAGCTCTCAGTGGGCAGACGAGTACAACAGATTCCGCGGTTCGGATACCGAATCCGCACTCCTCGCGCGTCTCCGCAGCTGGGCCGATCGCGACAAGCTCCGCGAAAGCTCTTCCGAATCCGCCTTTATCCACCACTTCTTCCGCGATACCTGGGGCTACACCCTCCAGGCGGAGGCCGAAGGCGGCGAGTACCAATGCTACCCGCAGTTCCCCGTCGCACGTGCCGGCGCCGGCGGTGGCATCGGTGCGGCCGACCTCGCGCTCGGATACTTCGGCTCCGACGACGGCGCTTGCGGAATCCCGCAGGTGCTGTGCGAGTTCAAAGACATCCGCTCCGGGCTCGATCAGAAACAGAACCGCAAA
>PUMZ01000172.1 GCA_003551565.1 Candidatus Brocadiaceae bacterium
GCGTACATGCACTGGACCTGCGCGATGCCGGTCTGGTACGTGCCGCGGTGCTGGACGCGCACCGAATACTCGAAGACATACGTGCCTTTCGGCAGATAGTCAATGAAGAAATGACTGGCTGTATCGAGCGTGGACTCGTAATACCTGAGCCCGTCCTGGAAGCGATAGCGCGAGAGGACATTGGCGGGTTCGGTGCCGCTGCCGCGGTAGTCTTTCAGGTGCACGTATTCCATGTCGCGGTCGGTGCGCAGCACGATCCGCGAGACCAGTTCATCACCGACCTCGACCGGGCCGTCAATTTCTTTCAGCACCGGGCCGCGCTCGGTCTGCTGTTTGGTGTAGAGCGTCTTTTCGAGCGTCAGAGGCGTCTGCTCATGCGGTGTGATGTTGGCGATGTCTTCGAGGTACTGCCAGTGCAGTCCGCCCCAGGCAACGCCATCATCTTTTTTCTCGACCGTTATTTCGCCCATCTCCGGCTCGATCTCCGGACCGGTGAAGCGTTTCTCGTAGAACCCGGTGCCGGCCTCGATATCCTCCGGCTCGATCGTTCTGTCAGCGAGCGACACCTGGACGATTTCATCGGAAGCGAGCATATCGGCGCCGCGCAGCAGCAGCCCGTAAACGGCATCGGCTGTGGCCTTCGAGGTCTTCCAGTCCTGCGTCTGTTTCTGTTTCAGCAGCCATACCCTGCACTCTTCGACGGCCTCGGTATCATTCATGATTTCGTCGAAGGCCTCGATCATGAGCGCCTGGGTCTCGATCGGCGCTCGGAACCACCACCAGGAGTGTTCGGTATCGCGCCAGAACCGGCCCATTTCTTCATCGGTGACCGAGCGTTCTTTGATCGAGCGCATAATCCCGCGCGCGGCGTCCCCTTCACCGAACCGGTGCAGGGCTAAAGCCAGATGTCCTTGCGATTGGCGGTTATTGACCTGGAGCCAATTATCCAAGGCGCACCGGATGAAGAAATCCACGGCCTGACGGGCCTTGCCGGTCAACGGCTGTTCGTCGAGGTAGAAAGAGCGTCCGTAGAGGTACAACGCGATGGTGGGCGAAGGAACGTATTCACCGGGTTTCTCGCGGCTTTGGATTCTTTCATACGTTTCAACGATCCAGTTATCGAGGTGGGCCAGGGCTTTCAGCGCCGGCGCTATGTCGATGTCCACGCCCAGATGCCGCAAGCGTCCGAAGCCGGTGGTTATATAGAGCGTAATGAAATCGTTCGGACGCCCGCCCGGGAACCACGGCCATGCGCCGCCGGGTAGCTGCAGCTCGGAGAGCTTGTGCAGCAGCCGCCGTGTCTCGTCGTCGAGCCGGTTATCGTCGAACAGGATGCCCACATTACGCCGCGCCTGGCTCTCGCTTTCGGCCTGGCGCACCCAGGGCGTCTCTTCCAGCACGACCGCTTTCAAATCTTCGTTCTTCTCCAGCGGGCTGTCCAGCGCATCCGTGCCCTTCCACAGGTCGAAAACTCGACGTATTTTCGGGTCGGAGTTGGCGATATAGCGCGCCAGCGAGTTCGCATACAGGCGGTTGAACGTCTGCTCGGTGCTCCGGTGCGGGTGTTCCATCAGG
The DNA here is from genome assembly GCA_003551565.1 of Candidatus Brocadiaceae bacterium. Classification (GTDB taxonomy): domain Bacteria; phylum Planctomycetota; class Brocadiia; order SM23-32; family SM23-32; genus PUMZ01. The sequence goes on from PUMZ01000172.1 coordinate 1,576, forward strand.
TACGGCAGCGCCATCACCGCGTACCACGCCGGGTTGGAGGCCATCTGGAGTGTGAGCGTTTTGCTCTGCAATGTCTCAGAATCACCGGAGGCCAGAAGCTTATCGAACGAAAATCTTCGCACGTCCGGGCCGTGTATAGGCAGCGGCAGAGACTCGGTGATCATGATACGTCGCGAGAGGACGGGCAGATAGCCCTCCTCACCGTCCGAGAGACGCCCGGTTGAGCCGACGGACCTGTAGATGAGCACGCCCGGTTTATCCGGCACCTCAATGCGCCAGGAGTAAGTGCGTGATTCCTTCGAGGGAACGTCGAACCGTTTCTCGGTGTTGACATTCCCCATCGCCGCATCGAAGCTGTCACCGGTGCGCGCGTCCAGGAAGTTGAGTCTGACGGCGCCCTCCTGACGTGCGGCGGACTGGTTAGTGACGCGCACGGTGAACTCCAGCACATCGCCTTCACGCAGGAACCGCGGCGGGTTGGGCTGCACCATCAGGTCTTTGGCGGTCACTGCGGTGTCGGTCAACAGCCCGCTGCGCAGATCACTATCGTGCGCGAACCCGATGAATTTCCACTCGGTCAGTGCCTCGGGCATAGTGAACTCCATACGAACCTTCCCATCGTCTGCAGATACCAGGTGCGGGAAGAAAAAGGCTGTTTCATTAAAATCTTTGCGCGCTATGACCTGATCGAGGTCAACGTCCGGCACCGGCTCAGGCTCCTCGTCCTCCCCGACGGCGGCGCTTTTAACATCCTCCGCGACCATGGGCGCCTCCGCTGATTCGGCCATGACCATATCCGCATCCAACCCCCCGGCTCTTTGATATGCAATACGACGTTGATGGTGCCAACGCCGTCCAATCAGGTCGCTGGGGAAGGAGCGGTAGCTGATCGTCACGGCTTTACTGTCCATCGTCCAGGAGAGGTTAAGCCCCCGGATCGAGTTCTCGAAACTCGACCTGACGTGCGAGTGATCCCGGCGGAAGACGCCGAACCCGCTCATCCACTCGTGCGGTGAGAAGGTATCGAGCGAGCGGTCATAGAGCGTAGCCACCATCTCGGCGGCTGCCGTTTCGGCGTCCGGACCGGTGATGACGGCCGTCCACTTCTCCTGCTGCCCGGGTTCAAGTTTCGATACGAACCGTTCCCAGGTGATGTCCAGCTTCTTGCTGCTCCACGGCACATCGACGTGGCGTGATTCGATATAAGCGCGGTTTTCACGCACCATGGTCACGCGGACAGTGAACCCGCCGCGCATACTTTCGGTGACCTCCTGGGCGACAGCGACCTGGGTTCGTTCCGGATCGGTCCAGTAGCTTTGCAGGATTTCGCCGCGGTGTTCGATTTCGACGTAGGCCCGTGCCTGATCGTATCCGCTGCCCCAGAGTGCGGTAAATTCTTCGCCCGGCTCGACCGACCATGAGGGTGCATCGAACAGGTGCGGGACTTTAAGCGCCAGGTTTTCCGACTCGGGCTCGAGCACGCGCAGCAGGCGTTCGGCCCGCACCGGTTTACCGAACCGGTCGCGGGTTGTGAGCACTGCACGGTAGAAACCGGTATCTAACTCAAAAGCGTACTTATCGTGCCCGGCCGAATCGGTTCTGAACTCACGTTCGGCTATCACATCGCCCTTTTCCCAGGCGGCGGGATCGGAGAGGTCGGGACGGGGCTCGTCATCGGCGGCCCACGGCTCCGGACGACGCGGGCTGCGCAGCGGCACGCGATGCATTTCTTCAGGCGCTCGGAGACGATAGATGGTCAGCTTGCCTTCGGCGCTCTGCCCTTCCCCGTCCAACGAGGTCGTGCGTATGGACAGATCGAATTCTTCATCCTCGACTAGCCAGCTATCGGTTGAAAGTTCGGCGTTCAGTGCCGTATAGCCAACGCTGACGACCTGCTGCGCCGAGCGGGTCTCGCCCGCGGCGTCGGTCACATCGGCATAGACCGTATAGCGGAACGTGGGGTCGTTCGCTTCGGACGCATCGGGTTCCGGGCGGGCGATGAACTCGACAGTGAACTTCCCGTCGACTGCTGTTTCTGTAATGCCGTGAGCGATTTCCTGTTTTTCCTGCGGAACCGGCGGCATCCACCATCCGCGCCGGTGGAGCCAGGCGGGGAACCGCACTTCGCGCACAACGCGCCAGCGCACGCGGGCGCCGTCGGTGGGCGCGCCCGTATAGGCCGTAGCCGTACCGGTCAGGCTGACCGTATCGTTGAGCCGGGGCGCCTCGGCGGGCGGTTCGAGCGAGACCTGAAAGGTCGGCCGTTTGTACTCCTCCACCCGCACATTTGTCTGGCCTGACGGAGTTCCATCCACCTGTAGTCTCATGTTACCCGTAAGCCGGTCACGCGGCGCCGTGAAGCTCCCGCTGAAAGAACCGTAGTCGTTGGTGCGGGTGCTATGCCGCTCAACTTCCTTCCCGTTGGCGTCTCTGAAGATGACGTTTACGTGCCGGTTAGGTATCGTCTTATAGCTGTCTTCGTTCCGATCCACATCGATACAGATGCCTTTATAGCGGATGGTTTGTCCGGGGCGATAGATGGAGCGGTCGGTGAAGAAGACGGTGCGCTCGGACGGTCTATGCTCACGGTGAATTGTGCGTCCGGCATGGCGGCCGCCCGCGCTGAGCAGATGGTTTTCGCTGTCGATCAGCAGCACGTGGATGCGTCCGCTCATGGTTTCTATACGGAAAAATCCGTCTTGACAGGTGGCCGCCGGCTCCATTTCGACGATATCCTGGTTCCGCCATGGCAGCGCCAGCGCCCAGGCTTGAACTGTGGCGCCTTCGATAGGCTCACCGCCGGGGGCGTCGAGCACGATGCCCTCCATTATATTGTCGTCAGTGCCGGTGCGGATCACAAGCGCGAGGTCGCTTACCCACACCGGCGCACGTGAGACTTTGCTGAAATCCGGATCGGGGGAGGCGATCAGCCAGTAATACCCGGGAGCAACATCATCCGGAGAAGCCAGATGTTCGATCCGTTCGCGGTAATCAGTGGTTGCGGGCAGATCGGCCGACCACTCCATCACCGTCTCGGCGTCCGGCAGATCGTCGCGCAGGCTGGAAGAGATTATTTCTTCGGGATGTCGGTGGGGAACGGATTTCAGGTCGTCCACCCAATCGCGCGCAACCAGCCGGAAGTAGACCTTATCGATATTGCGGTAGCGCACCTCGATATCGGGCATGGGGTCGTTCCATACACGTTCGGTACTGATCGAAGCCGATTTATTTTCGATCTGCTGGATGATGTTATAACAAAGCTTCCCGCCCGGACTTTTGGGGAATGTGCTGTAGCCCTGTGAAGCGACATCGTGTGCTTCGACGAGTTCATTATCACTTTTCAGCACCTCGGCGAGCTGGTGACGTGCGCGGGCGGAGACCTCGTGTTCAGGATGACGTTCGATAAAACGCCGGAGTGCCGCTTTATATCGGGCGTTCTTACCTTCACCCGAGGCCATATTATAGCCGAACCGCAACCTGCTCAGGTCCCAATCGACCAGAGCATCCCGGTTATCGGCGTCACGATGAAAGGCGAGCAGTTCCTGATAGAGCAATACGGCTTTATAGACGGACGATTCTGTGTCGGTAGACTCGACCTGCCAGCGTATAAACTCGTCGGTGGAGGCGAATACAAGGCTGTCGGCGTCGAGGACATAAGCGTCCTGTGGCCGGGCGGCGGCCTGTTCACCGCTGCTGTAAAACTCCAGCGCTTCGGCAGCAAGAAAGTCATAAAGCTTTGGCCGGTAGCTGTCGGGCATCGTGCCCTTTTCGAGCAGATCATCGTACTGTTCTATCGGCGTTTGTCTGAGCTGTTCTACATGATCGAGAGCGGCGGCGAAGTGTTTATCTATTTCGGCAAAGATACGCGGCAGGTCCCAGGTGGAGATATCGTCGCCGGGCGCCTCTTCAGTTGCGGTGCGCTGCATGAAACGCCAGCGGTTGGCCTGGAAGAAGTGCCAGTACCAGTGAGCGAGAATGGCCTTGAGCACCGGCTTCATCTCGGCGGGAACGTCATCGATTATACTCTCGAGCACGGTGATATTTTCCTCGGGCCGATCGCCCTGAATTTCACCTTTCAAGGCAGCTTTCTGTCCTATGGCGCGTATGGCCTCGGCGTAAGCTTCATGATCAATAGCCTCATCGATGATGGGTTTGATATGTTCGAGTGCAGTTCGCGGCAGCCCTTTACCGACAGCATCCTCCACTTTATCCCACCGTTGTTCGCGAGAGAGTTGTTCGCTTTTTGCTGAGAAGGTTATAAGTACAAGCAGTGCCGGGAGCAGCATAAAAACCCAAAACATGACACCGTGCAATTTTTGGAATGGGCGTGCAAACATAAACGTTTTCCTCTAATAAAGTTTGTTCAGTTAACTCATGCCGTTTTTTATTATACAACATATTGTCGCTACAACGCCAACCTCTTCTGAGACGTTTCTTTTGCATTAAAGAGATTGCGAAGCGGAAGTGCCACTAACGAAAACCCGGCTCGTAGTGGACGCTTTCAAGCGTCCCGGGGAGCGCTTAGCAATTTCCGGACTCCGGAGCCCTTGAAAGGGCTCACTACGAACTTGTTATTGCCTTTTCATAATGAGCTGTATAGTAAGACAAGATGCCTTTCATACGTACCGCACGCATCCCTGCGTTTGCCCTGGACAGGCAGGGATGCGTGTCATACTTTCCGCCCGTAGCATTTTCGGCGTTTTCGACCGGGCTGTTAGTGGTCCATTCCACTTTTTTATCCATTCGCGTCAGTATCATAAGATTAGACACGCAGACAAAGGAAATGTTCCCAATTTCAAAAATAAACAGCATTTTGCTTGCAGAAATTAATCCCGTAAGATAAGATTATTGCTTTAATTGGATGCGATGCTTTTTATGCCCTGGTAAGGGCAAGGTTCGGTAGCCGCGGGTTTTGAACCCGCGGAAACAGGATGATATCCTCACCACAGGGGTGCCCCGGATGGGCACGGTAAATGACGCTTAGTTCGTCGACGGTTCAATATGCCGATTCGCGAGTACATAAATGAGTTCACGGTGTCGGGCAAGAGCGAAAATTTCTGTGAAAATGGACGCACTTGAACACGGCAGCGGATTCGATATAATTAATCATAGCGGAGGATAATCTACTATGTTTCTACCGTATCATGTTGATGTGCCGATGAAAAGGTGGCCGGTGACTAACTGGATACTGATCGCTGTCACCATCATCGTATCAATCTATATCTTTGTTTCGGTCGCCGGCGGCGACATGTCGGAGGAGGCCCTGGAGTCCTTTGTCCTGGGTGGCGGGACACTCCGGAGCTGGCTGGTGCATATGCTGATTCACGGCGGCGGGTGGCACCTGTTTGGAAATATGCTGTTTCTCTTCCTCTTCGGCAACGCCATATGTGCCAAGGTCGGCAACCTGTACTACATACCGATCTATATCGGAATGGGCCTGCTTGCGGCGGCCGTCCATATGCTTTTCGACGGCCGACCGGCCATAGGCGCCAGCGGCGCTATAAACGGCATAGTCGGCATGTTCGCCGTTCTGTATCCGATCAACAACGTGAGCTGCGTTATGATCATATGGCTGATACCCCGGAAAATAATTGTCAGCAGTATATGGATTATTCTGCTTTGGTTCGCCTTCGATATCCTGGGTGCGATGGCCGGGGTGGGTGGTGTAGCGCATTATGCCCATATAGGCGGCCTGCTGGGCGGGGCGGCGCTGGCGCTCGTGCTGCTTTCCAGCGGCACAGTAACCCCCGGGAAATACGAAAAGACTCTCCCGCAGAACTGACCTCGTTCATGCGTATGGTGAGGGTACACCTGGAATGGATGCGGCGTCGGGAAGAGACTCTTGCACGTATCGATGCGATACTGGAGGATTTGCCCGACGGCGACCTTCGGCGGTGGAGCGAGGCATTCTTCGCTTTATTCCCCGTGCTGGAAAGAACCCCACCGGCATTTCGCCTGCGGGGCACTGAGCAAGATAAAATGGCGGAGCTGGTGCGGGCGTTCGACCCCGACGCCTTTGATCCCCCGGAAGCTCGTACGGACACGCTGCGCTTTCTGATGTCGGACAGCCAGTGGGCGCACCTCACCGCGCCCGCCGCCCGGTGGCTGACGCTCAGGGACGGGCGTTACCTTTCTCAGGAGTCCCTGCCGCGTTATACGATCTCGGCCGAACAGGTGCTGTATGCCCGACTGCTGGGCTCATTCCTCATGGAAGGGCAGGCGGATAAGGCAAAAGGACTGGTGCGTGATATGGTGCTCTTCGACGGCTTTGACGGGCGGAATAAAAGCTCCCATATAGGTAAGATAGCCTCCAAGCTCACCCCCTTGATCACGGCCGGGCGGCACACACCGGAGGAGTATCACTGGGCCTGCCCACCCGGCGAAGTGCTGGAAATATTCAAACATCACACGCGAAAAATCCAGGAACGCAACGCGAACATTTCCACTCGGGGCGCTCATCGATTGCTACGTGGGAACGGCACCTATTTTATCCAGGTACCCTTACCTTCTCATAGAGGAATTCTGGAGCAATATCGGCTCCATTCGGCCAGCGAAGGGTATGAGACGGCATTTTGTCGACGCTCGCCATTGACTTTTATGCAAAAACAATGTATAATATTGAATATGCATAAAAGGCAATTAATCCGAACATTTCACGCGTTTTTAGTGATACATCTGTGGCAAATGTTAATCATTGTCCTTAGTTTATGACGAGTTCGGGGTAACAAGATAATCTTTGGTTGGGTAGTGAAGTATGTGCAGGCGTTATATAAAACGAAATATCGAGCGCGAGTTGAAAGAGGCGGCCGGGCAGTTTTCCGTCGTTATGCTGACCGGACCGCGCCAGTCCGGTAAATCGACCTTGCTCCGGCACGTTTTCAACGAGAAAAACTACATCACGCTTGATGATCCCTTTCTCAGGAAACAAGCGAATGAAGACCCCCGTCTCTTTTTGGAAAATGCAGGCGCTTCCTCAATCATCGACGAAATTCAATACGCACCGGAGTTGCTTTCTTATATAAAAATGGACGTTGACCGTGACCGTTCTTTTTCCGGGAAATATATCCTCACCGGTTCACAGCATTTCCCTCTGATGGAGAACATTTCCGAAACCCTTGCAGGACGTGTTGCAACCTATCGGCTTCTGCCTTTCGCCTGGCAGGAAGCCAACCTGCCCGAAACGCTGAACGTGAAAGAGTGTTTTGAAAAGCTGTTCTGCGGGTTCTATCCCGACCCGCTCGTTCATGGCGTTGAGAGTAATCGCTACTTCAGCTCATATATGA
>PUMZ01000054.1 GCA_003551565.1 Candidatus Brocadiaceae bacterium
CATTTCACGCGTTTTCAGTGGTGCATATGCAGCAAATGTCAAACGCCGCTGTATTCGTATACTGCAAGTGCCGACTTTTGCCGCAGATGCGCCGCTGAAGACGCGCCCGATAGGGTAAACCGTCGTTTGAAGGCTCGCTAATACACACTGCATACTTTCAAAGCCCCGAGTATGACACTTAAAATATTGGATTTCATTTCGTTATATTAAATATTGTCGTTGGTTTATGAAATGTTCGGGTTAGTTTAAACGTGTACAAGGTCGCGTTGCGCATGAAGAAACGGATATAAACCGGTTTGCCGCAGAGGGCCGACAGGTCGGGTGAGCCATTCCAGGTCATGGTTTGCTCCGGATTATCGGTGACCTCGACCGGGTCGCAATCCTCCATAGAAAACCCCGGATAGGGAGTCGCCGGACTATGCTCGATCGGCCTTTGCAGCAGCTCGGCCCGGATCAGTCCGCCAAAGCCCGGTGCCGGATTTTTAACCTGGCTGCGACAGTTAACCACCAGCCGATCGCCCTCGATAATGAACTGTCGGGTCAGCAGATAGCCGCCCTCGGGGCCGGCCTGCCGGCCGATCCAGCGGTCTTTGTCGATGTAGGCCAGGCCGGTGCCCCGGATCCGCGGCAGACGTTTCTCATGCTGAGGAATGTTCATACCGATGTAATAAATCCTTAACCTGTCGCCTTCGGTGATCAGAGTGCCGAAACTGATCGAACCCTCGTCCCATTCTCCCGGGGCGCCGTTGGCGATGAAAGAGGGGCGGTTGGGCAGCCGCTCCCAGCAAAAGCCGTCCCGGCTCCACATCAACTCCGTGTGTTTCGGCTGATCGGGAGAAAGATTCGGCATCAGACCGATAAAACCAAGGAAAGCATTGCCGTAACGAATAACCTTGACGCTGTCGATGTCGGAGACGTCGATTTCATCGGGCAGCGGCACAGTTCGGGGATGCGACCAGGTTTTCATGTCACGGCTCAGGGAGACGGAAACGTGTCTTTTGTCATTGGCATTCTGGTAAAACCCCTCTTTCTTCAGCGCGTGCGTCGGCGGGCGCCGGTAGAGCATCCAGCAGTCGAGTTCCGGGTTGTGAACCAGGGAATAAGAGCCGTCGGATGCTCCGCGGAACAGGATTGGGTCCTGCGCCAGAGTCCATTCCCGGCCGTCCGATGAGTGTATCAGCACGATGCAGCGCACGCTTTCGCCCGGCGGCACCATCTTGGCCAGGGCGGAAAAACGTTTTTCCGGATCGCCGGCGTCGGGATCGAAATAGACTCCCCCCTTGATGGCGGCGGTTCCCCTTTCCTTATGCAGAACGATATTGGTTTTTTCATGTTCGCCCCAGGCATATGCGTCCCACAACGGCTTATACCAGGTGATACCGTCCCGGCTTTCGGCATAGCAAGTTGAGTAATTGTGGCCCGTTTCGATACCTTTCTGGGTCTCAGGATCTTTCTTAAAGCCGTACCAGGCCTTGTAAAGTTTTTCCTCGGGATCGTGGACAACGTCCTGCAGGACCGGCCGATAACTTTCCCAGGGGAGGGAAGGACCGGTGTCCAGGGGATTGGCCGCATGCTTCTCGACCGGGCCGACGACACGTTTGAGACCATATTGGTCCTCCACAACGTAGTCATCAAAAAGAAATTGAATCGCGTTGCCGATACGCAGCGGCTCGCCGGCGAAGTATTTTTCCCGCCAGTCGAGCTGAAAAAGTGATTTTACCGAACTTTTCTTTTGTTCTGTCTTCATCCATCTTTCTCCTTAATGTTTAGCCGTCTTTCAGGTTAGCGTCCCTTGTTCATCCCCAGCGATTGACAGTTTCACCACCGATTTTTTCCACCTTGACGCCGCGGTGCAGCGCGCCTTCGCCGTCGTCCATGCCGGCCAGCTCGTCTTTATGCCCCAGCCGGGCGATCATGTTCCATTGCCGCGGCAGCTGATGGCGGGTGTGCGCGTCCCAGATGCAGGGCGCATGGATTCCGCGGTCGTACATGTCCATCGCCAGGCGCCGGTACGTCTCGGGTTCGGCATAGCGGCCGGTGTCGCCGGCCGGGCTCAGGTCGCAGTAAACCCGGCAGCCCGTGCCTTCGGCCGCCGCAACAAGATACTCAAACTCAGGCCCTGTGCCTCTTGAATGGTAGATATCAACACGTTCGCCCGGCTGTGGGCAAAACTTGTAAGAGGCGATCACTTCATCGACCAGACCCTCACGAATCCACGTTTCCGGGTCGAGACCGAACAACAGGTTGTTGTCACGGGTGGCCAGGACATAGACGGCTATTCTGAGTTCTTCCATACCCGACCGCGCGGTGTATTCATTCAGCCGTTGTCTGACCTTGCGGAGAAAATCGGTCAGGAACCCGGCCCGGTGACGCAGCCATGCCGCATCGTCTTCCGGCAGTGTTGACGGATCGACCCCTGTTTTATCCATGAAACTCTGCATAACCGGTTGTTCATACCGCGTAAACGGCATGCCCTTGTGGAAGAACAGCGCGATGCCGTCGGGCCGGTAAGAGGCCATCTGCTTCAGCACGTCAATGGCCTGGTCCTGCGATCCGGGGTAGGCATAACTCAGGCGTGGCAGCTCAGCGCCGTCGCGGTCCCGAACCCGGCGGAGCGGTTCAACCGTCCTCGCCATGTTGCCCATGCGGCAGGCCATATAGACTTGCAGACCGATTTCATGCGCGTATTCGATGGCGGTGCGATAAGCCGAAACTCCTTTCCCGGTATGCTTGTATTCAAGGAGAAGTTTCTCGAAGTCACTGTTCCGATACGGCTCGATCTGGCTTCTGGTGGTTGCGGGAGTTGTGAAGGCCCGGTTTCGCAACTGCATAGTGGAGAAATCATGATGACCGATCATGCGCTTGTTGCCTCCAGGCTGATCGGCGGCCCGCCATTTCTCCACCTGCGGCCCGGTCATGGGTATCAGTTTGATCCAGGCGACACAGGAGGTTCCGCAATTGCCGAACTTCGGCACCGGCTGCAGCAGATGGGGAGCGTGCTTGAAAATGATATTCTGTCCGGTCAGGTCGGCGCATTTCCAGAATACTTCCTGAAACCGCACCGGGTTTTTGCCGTCATGGTCCGGACGCAGGTAGCGGTCGGCGTTGTCGCCGGTGAGCCGGACGGTCACTCCACCCTTCCACAGACCCAGATAGATGGCGTGCCAGCCTGATAATTCAAGCGAGTATTCAATCTCCGGCGCCACTTGCTCCGGGGTGACGGTCAGCATTACACCCTTTATTCCCTGTGCTTCGTAAGTAACCGCCTGCCAGGTGCAGCGCCACGGGGTTTCGGATATGGCGCCCGGCGGACGACATAGGGAAAGATCGTTCAGCATAACAGTTTCCTGTCCCGGATCAGGCAAAAAATGTCCTTCATTATTCGATGCACTTTTCATGACGAATGCTTCTCCTGTTGCTGTGGTTGTTTGCAACAAGCGAACAATTTAAATTTGACTTCGTGACTTCATGACTTCATGCCCCGGAGGCGACGGGGCAACAAAATTAAATGGTATCTGTCAAGACAGCACCCCCGGAATCAATTTCCCGGTATGATTTTCTTTAACCATTATTGGTTTCCTATCAATTAATAGAATAACACATTTCTCTCATGCTTTCCTTATACACAGCAGTCGCGGCAAACTTGCCACAGTTTCTCCCCTAACCCTTCCAGTATGCCCTGGTTCATCGGCACGGTGGAGCGGCCTTGCGGGTCGAAGTGACTCAAGCCCATGAACTCCACAGTAAAGCAAGGAGCATAAAAACGTGGGATGAACCATTCGCGAAAGCGTCCATCATCGACCAGCGGCGCAAACCTGCCGGCGTTCATGCGGAAGCCCATGCGGCTGTCCATGGACTGCATAACGCGCGCCTGACGCGCCGGCAGGTTCGGCGCGACAGCCGCAAGATCATCCTGATCCTGACCGCGCACATGATTGCGGTTGATGCCTCCGGCATGAAAATCGAGCCCGAAAGCGACGCTTTCGCAGTCCCGGGCCATCTCCTCGATGCCGCGCATGGCCGCCTCCGTCTCCGGCTGGCAGTCGTCAATCCAGTTGCGGTTCAGATTGATTCCGTTACGATTAAGTGCCGTGTTGCCGCCTTCGTGGAATGAATCGACATTCAGCACCGGAATAATCAGCAGCGCCATCTGCTTCAGTGCTGATGGAGCTTCCGCGTTAGTTTGCAAGCAGCGCAGCATGGAATCGAAGACCCGTGCGGCGAAAATTTCGTTCGGCGAATGCTGTCCGCCGAGAAGAACCACCAGTTGTTTGCTGTCAAGCGGCGTGTCAGGATCACTGATTCGCCATCCGGGGATGGGCCGCCTGCCGCCTGAACGACCGATTTCGAAGCTCTCAAAACAGGACCAGTCGCCAAGGTCGGACTCCAATCGCGCGAGATCGTCGGGCAGATACGGCGGCACGCAGGCGATCCAGGCCGGTGTGCGCTTGATATCAACGCAAAAATGCGGTTCACCGGTCTGTTTGGCGGCTCCGCTTCTGCCCGGCAGCAGGATGGCGTCCGGTATCCTTTCCCAGGACCGCGAGTCGTAGCTGATATGCGCGGAAGCGGCCATTTTGCCGTTGCCGCGGGGTGAAAGGAAGCGGAAACACCCTGGCCCCGGCTTGCCTTCCACTTTGAAATGGAACCAGAAGGTTTCCGAAGGCCAGCCGTTGGTCCGGCCGCAGAACACGATGCGCCCCGCCTCATCAAGGACAGCGTCCCGTCCGCTGCCGCAGGGAATGTTTTCATCCATCTCGATATTTTCCGGCTCCGGCGCCCCCAGGGTGGTGAACTGGTTGTCCATTTTAGCACGATCGGTCAGGGCGACCTGACAGATCGCGCCGTCAAGTCCGCGGCGGTCATACCCGGCGCCGATCCTGAGAGTGCCCGCTACCGGTTTCAACACGGGCGCCGTGAAGTCATAACGGCCTCCGACGTGCAGCGGCAGGCCCGATTTTCCGGCCGGCGTGCAGGAAAGCTGGACCAGGGGGTAATTGCTGCCGGTGTCGAGCATTTTATTCTGCCGGGCCATCTCCGGCGAGGAGAACTGACCGACCATGTTGCGGAACGAGGCCGCGGTATGCAGCCATTGTCCTGAGAATATCCAATCGGTCAGTGGCGCTTGCGAACGGCAGTATTCCGGTTCACCATCATTTTCCTGCCAACTGAAAATCAGTTGACCGTGCTCATCCAGTTCAAGAGACCATTTTTGTCCATTGTCACCGGCAAAGTCGAACAGACTCTGTGGTTTGAATCCCTCGGACGGATCGGGCATGAACTTGAACCAGGCCTCGATGGTGAACTCGGCCCGACGCATCGGGGGCAGGTTTTCACAGACCAGGCCGCCGGTTCCGCGCATCCACGGCGCTTCAGCCTCCCATGGGGCGTCGGCCCACCTGGCCGGCGGGTGGGATGCGCGCAGCGGAATCGCCGGGGAAGCGGCGTCAGCCACCGCGCTGAAAAAAATACCGTCTGTACAAGTTTTTGGCGTCAAGGGCCACAGGAAGGTATCATCATTTTTTTCGGTACAGGGACGGGGAGTAGTCATAATAGTTTTTCCTTTCTTTACATAGGGAGTTGAGAGGACCAGTATAAATTGCAACGCAGCTGCTTTAGGCAGCTGTTTTTAAAGGGCCGTCGGGCAATAATTTCCGGATATTCCGATCTTGCGTACTTCATAGTTTCAGGCCTCACTGCGTATAAACAGTAATCGTTATTTTTGCAATTCGATATGTACGGTACAACCCGGAGACACAATCTTTTGGATCAGATTTTGCGGCTGTATGTCAGCAGGTTCAAGACGGGTATCAGATTTGGGGTCAATGCGGCTTACTCCTATTTTCCGCTCCGTATCGCCACGGTTGTTCAGCCTGACACCTGGCGCGGCGCCGTCTCTGTTCGGCATATAAAGCGCCGCCACATCCGGCGGTAAACCCAGTTCGCTGTCGGTGTAATATAATACTTTCAGCCAGGGTGCGCGTCCGAAGTGCACGCCGAGGCCGCCCAGGGCGGGCATAAATAAAGCAGGCATTACGTAAGCGGAGGAAACTCCGGCATTTGAAAATCCGTCGCAGGCATGGTCGGTCGCCACTTCAGGGCCGAACTCACCACGGTTACGCAACAAGGCCTGGGCAAATTCAGCCCCTGCTTTTTCCATTACCCCCGTAAGGCGAAACGGGTCCCCGGCAAGAAGGTAACTGCAGGGTCCGAAAATCCATCGATCGAGATACATTGAGTCCAGACTGTGATCTCCGGTAATATCCCGGTATTTTGGCAGGTGTATCCCGCAATGTGGATCAATACCGGCAAGCTGTGACCTGCCGTCCGGGCCCTGAGCGATCCAACATTTCATAACCTTGCGAAGTCCCTCGTTAATCGTTCCGGCTTCAGGGACGAAACGCATCACATCGAGCATAGTCATGACAAGGTCGTGAGGTGAATTGCGGGGTTTAAATCCTGAGGCCTTCCATGGCGGATCGAATTTTTCTTTTTTCGGCGGTGGTTTTAAGCCGAGTTCCTCCAACTCCCCGCGGTAGTAGTTGTGAAATCGCCAGTCATTCATGTATTCCGACCTGCGGGCATAGCTGCGGATTTCATCCTTACCTATCACCTTGAAGCTCAGGCCATTGTCAAAGAACCGTTCCTGAGACATATCCTTTAACCAACTGTACCATCTGCTCCAGTAATCTTCGCAAAGTCGAAGGTATCGCTGATTCCCAGTTGCCTCATAAGCCCCGGAAGCGATTGCAATTACCCGGAAATGGCGGGTCGTTTGCTGATTAAAGGGGGGTTTATGATAAGGAGATCGTGTCCCCAGAAAATAGCTGAGAAAAACGTGGCGGTCCCAGTCATACCAGTCCTGCACATTCGGGTTCCAGTTGCCAAGATGTTCGGCCGCATCCTCGATTATGGCTACGGTTGTATCATCTTTGATGTCCATGTAGAGCACATTCAGAAGGAACTGGGTGTATGCTTCCGCAGTGTGGGTGATATAATCGCCGTTTTCGTTGGCAGCGTAGCCGTGATAAAAATGTCCGGAATTCGTGACGGCTCTGTACCAGTCATCGCGTAACTGCTTCATAAAAAGTAAAATGCGTTTGTTTCCGCTCAAATAGTAGGCGGAGGCAAACGCGCGGGTGTAACCACCGGCTTCATCAAGGCCATGTCCGCCCTGTGAACCGAAAAGTTTTTCAAACCCTTCTGATTCATAGACATTTATCTCGGCTTCTATCCAATCATTGAACAACTTTCGGAGAGCAATCTGCTTTTCAGCCCAGTCCGGGGATGTAACTGTATGCTGCGATCCTGCCGTGTTTGCGTTATTATTGAGCATGTTCTTGTTCCTATTTATAACTTGTGTATCGTGTTCTGAAGTCAGGTTATATATCCTGTTGCAGATTCATGGCCAGGCGGCGGAAATTCCTGACGCGGTGGAAGGTCGCATAGTCCGCATCATGCCGGCTGTGAGCGTTGATACTGGAACGGGCGATAATCATCATATCCTCGTTATGGATCATTAACGCCGGATAGTTGAAAGATTGCGACATTCTTCCGGCACGGGCGACACAGCCGGCCGGGAACCAGTTCAGGCCGTCCAGCCCGTAGTAAAGCATAAGGAACCGCCGGTCATTGCCGCCGCAGCCCGCCCCTGATTGATGATAAGGCCGGCCATCCCGTTTCCGCTCTCCGGGATCACTGAAGCGGAACTGGTTCTGACCGTCAACCGCGAGGTTGCCGGCAAGCCAGAACAACCCCGTCTGCTCATCTTTAATCACACAGAACTTGAGATGTCCGCCCGGTATGGGATGATATTGGGTGAAGGACAGATTCAGTTCCCCGCCTTTTTCGTTCAGATCAAAAACCGCACCGAGGCCGGTTGTTGCCTGAAGGGGAGGTTTGACCGCCATCAATACACGAAGACGTCCGCCTGTCTCGATCACGTTCGGTTCGAGCATGCGTGCCTTCGGATAATCACCTGTTATCCAGGGGTTGAGCAATGCATCCGGCAGGCCGGGAAACGGCACACAGTTGGACAGTCGCCAGGCATCCGGCTGCATCGGGTCTTGTTGCAGATCGCAGGCGATCACGCGCGGCCCTCTCAGCGACTTGCCCGGACTCAGGTCGTCCACAGCCCAGTACAGCTTTCCTCCATGCCGGACCATGCCCGTCTGGCAGTTCCAGAAGTGGCCCCGGGCGATGGTCACCGGTTCAGACCAGTTTTTTCCGGCGTCCCGGCTGCGGAGCAGATGCAGATCGTCATTGCGCATTTCTACTCCTTCGGTATGCCCGAACAGAAACAGATCGCCGTCGTGCACCCAGGGCACGGCGGAGTAGTAAGGCAGCCGCCCGGCATGATGCCAGGTTTCACCCTCGTTGCGACTGTGTAAAATTTCGCAAACCCAGCGCTGCGGCATTTTAACCGGGATGACCGCGATGAAAAGATTGTCCGGCATTTTGACAAGGCCCGGGCCGTCGAGACCGCGGGCCGCCCCCTCGGTGTTTTGATAGACGACGGTATAATTCTGAGCGAGAGTGCTGGCGTTATCATCGATTTGACTGATTTTTTTTGTTTGTTCCTGCATTTTTTTGGCTCTCCGTCATCTTTGCGGATGTTGGAACAAAATTTCACGTTGACCGCGCAATCCGCTGCCGGTCCCATCCCGGGCCGGCAGCGATACCACGGCCTGCGCGGGACTTCAGAACAGACAATACGCAATCCAGGCAATACGTAATCGCTGCCGGCGCAACGG
>PUMZ01000354.1 GCA_003551565.1 Candidatus Brocadiaceae bacterium
CCGCCTCTCAGCCCACCGCCGGCGTGGCCGAAAAAACCGGACCGGTTATGGCGATTGCGGCGGTACCAGTCGCCGGCTTCGCCGCCGACCCACGCAGTGTGCATCTGGCGGATTTTGAACGCAGGCTCATCCGTCACCCGCACGGCCGGTAGGGAAAGTCGCGCGCGCGCCGGCACCACTTCGCCCCATTCACCGGGAAAAAGCCAGCGCACCCCGAGGCGCTCCAGCAGCTCATAAACACCGTGGCCTGTGCCGAACTTGCTCCTCCCCAGAATACGGATACCATCGGCCGAAACATCTAGCACAAAACCATCCCGTCCCAAATCTTTGGTCTCTATCACCACATGAAGTTCGGCACAGGCTTCCACCGCGCCGACATAGACCGGAAAAAATGCTTCCGTTTCAGCCGACTCAGCTTCCTCTTCCGTCAGCACGTCCACCTCACGGCCGATCATGCGCTCCAGATAGTGTTGCAGGTCATCCACGGCATAAGACTCCTGATCTTCCATCTCCCGCGGCACAATGATATGCGGGGTCACAGAATCATCGGCCAAAACCACTCCCGAATCACCGCCGGTACTCACATCGCCACGATTCCATGGCATACGCACCCCATCGCCGCCCGGGTTTACCGGACTGCCAAAAGCTGCTGCGGCCGATATACCCATATTCAACCCCAATATCAACACTGCAAACGTCTTCAGTTTTCGCATCTGCAAACACATGCCTTAAAACCCCTTTGAATAGTATTGCTGATTGAGAACAATTAACTTTTTGGATAAGGTGAGTGGAGAATTTCATTTTATGCCCTTAGTGGCGACAGATCGACACAAAATTATCGAAGTTGAGTAACACAGACATTTCTGTCAGTGGCGTTGCCGGCTCTGGGACCATAGAACTACCGAAAATATTCAGTAAACCCCGTTACTTCATCACCACCGTGCCCTGTGCCGGTGGTAATGTTACGTGATTATGGACTTACGAAAAAAAGTTACCAAAGAACCAGTTATTCTATGTACTATTATAGTTTTAAAAAAAAGTGAAATCAAGTGGATTCACATTTTTTTACCGTGTTGCACGATTCACCACACCGACCGAGACTTACGTGCGCTTTTCCCATAAACGACTTTCCCTTTTTAATTCTCCGCCCGACATAAACGGTCTAAAAATCGTCTGCAACCAGCTCTATGCCGCTGATGAGAGGCTTAAGCTGTGAGCCCTGTGACTTTTCAAGCCTAAATACGAGTGTATTGGAGTCGGCATTGACATTAAATTCTCGGACCGCACCCCGGAACGGCCCGCCTGTCTCGGAAACGATATCGGAGACTTCAACACCGAGGTTCGCTTTTACAACATCCCTGATGCACGTAACCGGTGATGATTTGACTTCGTACGGATAAGGTTCCTTTTCCGTTTGTTCATCCATAAATATTTCTCCTTCAGCGGCGCATCTGCCGCAAAAGTCTGCACTTGCAGTATACGAATACAGCGGCGTTTGACATTTGCCACATATGCACCACTGAAAACGCGTGAAATATACAGGATGGTTCACTGAGGACTTACGTTTGCCCATCTTTCCTCGTATAAATAAGGTTACAGCGGTGGATCATTCTCTCTCTACAAAAGTCCACAGTGAACATATCTACCTTTTCGTGTATATCCGTGTAAATACGGCCGCATCCGAAATCACTCGCCCGGCGTCCAGTCGGGGTCCTCAGGCGACCAGAACATGACCGGGGCCATGATGCCGCCGGTTCCCAGTTCGGCGAGCCGGTCCCTGACCACCTTGATCACCACCCAGTTCTCTCCGCCGAAATCAAGCACGCTCTCTCCGTCCCCGTCGAGAGTCGGCATATCGAACGGACGAAATGTTCCAGGCACGCCGGGCAGTCCGTGTTCCGGTTCCCGGCTGGTGCCCATGTAATGTCCGTTGACCCACACTTTGGCCCAGGTATTTACAGCGCCAACCCAGAGGTAAACGGGGCGCCCTTCGAATTCTTCGGGAATTTCCACGCTGCTCCGATACCATGACCAGCCCTGATAATAGTGCAGGCCTTGATCGGACCAGCTTCTGGAACTGGTCTTTATCGGCTGCCAGTTGCCGCCCAGTTCACCCGGACGGTAGTAACCGGCTATTTCGCCTATTTCGGCCGTATCGAGCAGGAAATCCCATTCGTCCGGCAGCGCGGCTGCCATCTCGCCCACCTCAAACGTCCGCTCATAACCGTCTTCGACCGAATCGCGAAAAAAACGATTGAAGTAACTGCCCCGGCCGCGGTCTTTGCTCTCGCTCAGTGCCAGAAGCCGCATTCCCCGACGGCCGATATCCTCCAGTTCGTAATCGACCAGTTCTTCAGTCAAGATATCAAAATCTTCCATTTTTGAATGGGCCGTATCAAAATCTTGGCGGTTGCGCGCCTTCATCATGTCCAGAAACAGGCCCATACGTTCATAACCGCGCCTTATAGCCCACAACCTCTCAGCATAGACCGAATCGTCGTCTTCAATCAGCGCCTTCGCCTCTTCAAGGCAGCCCCGCAGCTCATCCCGCCGGGGATGGTTTTTGAACGTAGGGAAATACACGTAGCTGGATCCGGTGAAATAGGGCGTATCGCGGAAAGCCGCTTCAAGCTCCTCGTGATAGAGCCGCATCGGTTCCTCGGCCGGACCATAATATTTCCGGTAAAACTCATCAAGAGCCGCATCCACATCGGTATCAACGTCCCACATCAGGCGGGCAGCCAAGTAAAGCGTGAGCGGATCGGAAGCCCAGGCGTGTCGGATGCATTCAACCCTCATAACGTTTATCCCGCGCTCGTAAAGCGCCGGAATCTCCACGCTTACCCGGTCTATCTGAGTTTTTGGAAGCTGGATGCAGGCGAGGTTGTTGTAATAGCCACGGTAATACATCTCATTGACTCCACGCTCGTCAAACTCATCGATAAGCCAGCGCAGCGTATGCCTGTCGGGGCTCATCGGATTGTCCATACTGCGTATGCGATCCATAGTAATCGGCGCAAAAACCGGCACTATACGCTCGTGATGTTCCACCGCCGGAGGCATCATATGCGCGCCGTAGGTATAATGCACGATATGAAGGTTGGGAAACTCATCTTCGAGTTCATCAAGTATCTGATTGAAAAACCAGATATAGCGGTCGGTCATCGATATGCGGTCACCGAACGGGTCATAAACGTCACGGTCCAGTTCATGACATCCCTCGCACTCGCAGTAGCCCCCGCCGTCATGGGAAGCGCCCGGGATATACTGGACCTCATGCCCTTCTTCAACCATCTGTTCGGCCCGCTCACGGTATATCCTTCAATCGCCCGTTCCAGGGTCACGGGCTGGGAAAGGCAAACCTGGATGCCGCTGCGTTCCCAGTCTGTCGCTTCCGTTTTCGCCTTCCAATCTTCGACCTTTCCCCTTTCCCTGCGTGCGTGCACACCCGGTATATGGTGTGCACCGGTCGAGCGGCGTTCACCGCCCAGCCGCTGACGCGCTATCCAGCCTTCGCGCACGTTTTGCCAGGGCTGCAGCAGCCGCAGGTCCATCGACGGGACCTGTGTCTCTGTCTGCAGGCTCAAAACGGCACTGTCGTCCTCCGGCACCACACGCCCGAGCTCTCCGGGTATGTACCACCTGAAACCAAGCTGCTCAAGAAGTTCATAAACGCCAAACAACGTCCCTTCACCGCGGTCCTGGGGATCGGGGGCGAGCGTGGCATGCTCGTATGCAATACCCCGCACGTCTATGCGTTCTTCGGTCACTCGCAGCGTGAATGAAGACAGATTGCGGCCCTCCTCAAGCGTAAGCTCATCCAGTCCCGCATCGGCGGCACCGCCAAGATAGACCGGCAACAGCCCCTCCGGCTCCTCACCTTCACTTACAACCTCAAGCACAGCCCCGGTCATCAGCTCGATATGTTCCACGAGTTCATCGGCGGCGAGTTGTTCCTTCTCCTCGGGCTCCGCCGGCAGCACGATCGCCGCACGACTCTCGCCGTTTTCCACCAATACGACATCTGCGGAAACGCTCGCATTTATAAAAGCCGCTGAAACAAAAACCATAAGACCAAACCATACCTTACAACGCCTGCAGATCACGGCTTTCAAAAAACTCATAAACAACCTCCTGTGTTAATTCAAAGGACTTCTCGCTCAAAACTGTCCGTAGATATTTCAGGTTTCATGTGATAACATTCTGCTCAATGCTCACTCGCTGTCTGCTTCCACCACCTCGCGCGGGAGCAGCAACCCCCGTTCGTTGCGTGCAAAATACGGCGGAACCGTCATCAGCATCAGAGTCCCGTAGCCGCGCTCATGCTTCCAGAGCCTGCCGTCCTGACCTTCGGGCACAGGGATATTGAAATACCCCTCACCACCTTCAACATCTCCAAAGTCTAACACCCTGTTACCGTCGCCGTCAAGTATGCGGGTGCGGCGGTGCGTGGTATAACCGCCGACCGTCTCCGTGCCTTTGGGAACGTAAAAATAGAGGTGGCGATTATTACGGAGTCTCGCCGGCCGCTCCATGCACGAACGAACCGTCATCGCCCTGTCATCAGGGAAAACTATATCCGTCCTATCGTGGCCATCCGACCACTTGAGTTCATGCAGACCCTCGTAGGGCGACCCCAGCACGATCTCACGCGTTTCTTCATCGGGCGGAACGCTTGCCGTATCGACAGGCTCCATCGTCTCCTCCTGAGGAGAATGGAGTTCAAACTCCGCATCACCGCGGTTCTGCCATATATGTCCGGCCGAAACCTCCAGTCGGAGAGCCTCGCCGTCCGGTTCGAACCAGGTGAACATCCTGTGCCGGCCCCTGAAGCAGCTGTCGCTTCTTCCGAACCTGCCGGTTGAAACCTCCGGCAGGTCAAGCGCATCGGCCGCCGGAACCAGGTCTTCACTGAACGAAACCGGCTCGAAAGGCATCACCAGTTTCTCGTAATTCTCCAGACCGGCCTCGATAAATCCGGCTATCTCTTCTTCGCTGAACGGTTCGGTGGTGGTCCATGGCTCGAAATCTGTACCTTCGCTGCCGACAGTCAGGCGATTGCCGGGATTGGCCTCACCGGGCATATCGATGCCGCGGCGCCGCAGCCACCGATAGAGAGCCTGGATATGCACCATCAGCGTATCGCGCATCCTGTAGGCGTGGCGGAACATGTTCTGCGCCGCTTCCAGACGTGCTTCGTCTCCACCGGCATCTCCGAATTTGAAGCGGAGCTCCACGTAGCGGGTATAAAGCGTGAGTTCGTCAAGCCGGGTCATCACATCTGGATCATCCGTCAGCGCACGCGCCTCGGCCAGATGGCCGTACATCCTTGCCAGAAGATCATCACTGGTCCTGACAGTATCATAATCTTCGGCGATCATATGATAAAACTCCCGCATCGGTTCATAAGCCTCACCGAACGCTTTCTCCACGAAATCATCCACTATCTCCTCCGCTCTCCCGGCCTCATCCACATCCCAGAGAACGCGTCCTGAAAAGTAAAACCCGGGCCCGTTGGCGCCCCAGGAATCGGACGCCTCGGAGTTCATAAAGCGGGCGCCCCGTTCGTGCCAATAAGGAATATTTCGTTTCAGATAGTTTATGTTGCCCCCGCGGGCCCGTCTGGGCATGGCCTGGCTCCAGGTATGCACGTCATGATAGCCCCTGATCCCCATAAAGCGTGTTCGGGGCGACCAGCCGTCGATCATCTCGTCGAAAGTATACCCCCCCCGGATAAAGGCGGTAGCCAGGCTGACTATTACATTCGGGTGGACATCGACTGAGGGTGGTGGAGAGTGGCTGGCATAGCCATAAATCCCCACATATTTTTCCTCATCGAAACCCAAATCATTAATAGCTTCGGCAACTTCATTCGACAGTATCACGACCCGGTCAGTAACGCTGCCCATTTCAGCGCATTCATCGCACTCGCACCAGCTTGCGCCATCACTCGGGTCCATCGATATGCTGTCGTCATCGGGCCCGATGCGATTTACAGCATCCTCCACAACCAGTTCGCGCAGCGCGTCGTTGGAAATGCAGAATTTATCGCCCCTGCCGCCGCCGCGCTCGCCGTCCACAAGCGCAAAAAACTCGGGGTTATCTTCGAATGCCTGCCGGTTGCGCCTTATAATACGGCCGTAGACGTGACCGGTGCGAAGGGTGAAGGAGGACGTGATACGGTTGCGATTCCGCCACCGGGACCAAAGTTCCCTGTCGCTCCAGGGAGCGCTGCGGGGCCCCATTCTGTTGACGAAATCAGGTGATTCAAAATCATCCACCGACACCCGGATTGCGTCCAGTTCCGGCACGATCTCCCACGTATCGGTCGGAAGGAGTTGGCGGTGACCCAGCCGGTGCAGCAGGTCCCAGACCGCGTGCTGTGCGGCCAGGTCGGACGCTCCGATCAGGTAAAGACCCTCATCGTGGCTGCGCATAAGATACTCGTCGCGCCGCGTGAGGTCGTCCGGATCGAACATCCCCTCAAATCCGAGTTCGGGGAAATCGGCATAGGTCCCGACCGCAATCCCCGACGTGCCGTCGCCGCGATGGACGGAAAACTCTGCGCCGCTCATCTTCCCAAGATAATCCGCAAGCTCCCCGGCAAGCTCTTCGACTTCCGGCGATGCCTCCGCAGAGATAACGACCGGGTGAACAGACTCTCCCTCATCCGCCAGAAGCACTGCCGGCGCACGGCCCACTCCGTTTTCAACAAACACGACTTCAGCCGAAGCATTCACACTTACAAATAAAGCTGAAACAAAAAACATAAAACCGACCCACACTTCACGACGCATGCAGATTACAGCGTTCAATAAACTCATAAACAACCTTCTGTATTAATCCAAAGGACTCCTCGCTTAAAGCTGTCTTTCTTTAATGCTTAACCCTGACAAGCCAGAAAAACAGTCGTCTGTTGCAGTTTGCTGGTGAACGACCAACGAATCAGACCAATGACAGCAAACACGAAAAGATAAAAAACTGCTGGATTTTAAATAAAAGCGCAAATGTCTTTTTACCAGCAACTTTTTGTCAAAAAAAAAGAATTTACATTGTTCATTACTTATAGCTCACTCGCTGTCGGCCTCAACAACCTCCTTGGGCAGAAGCAATTCACATCCACTGCGCGCCAGATACGGCGGAACAGTCATCAGCATCCTGCGGCCATAGGAGTTGTGAAATTTCCATAGCTGCCCGTCCAGTCCCTCGGGCACCTCAACCGTGAAATAGCTCCTTCTCTCATCGAGTTCTGCAAAGTCAAACAGTTCATTTCCATCCTGGTCAAGGATCAGACCCCGGTTATTCGTGGCGAATCCGCCGACGATCTCAGTGCCCATCGGCACATAGAAGTAAAGGTTCCAGCGACTATTTCTGAGGCGTCCGGGTTCATCCAGACTGGATCGCATGGTCATCGGGCGGCCTTCAGGCCATTGCAGACGGGTTTGATCCCCCCCGTCGCTCCACTCAAGGCGATGCAGGCCCTCATAAGGGGAGTTCAGTTCTATCTCATAAGTCTCGCCGTCAGGGGGCGTGCTTTCGTCGGTATCAACCGGATCGAGAGTCACTTCCTGAGGAGAATACAGTTCGAATTGAACATTTCCCCGGTTTCGGTAATATGTTATCAGACCTCCGGTTACTTTAAGTGGAAGGGAACTCTCCCCTTTTTCAAACCAGGTCAACATCATATTGCGCCCCCGGAAATTGTCGTTTCCGCGCCCAAAGTTTCCGATGGGAACTTCAGGCAGCCCCAGGGCATGGGCGGCTGGTATCAGATTCTCACTAAAGCTCACCGGATCGAAATCGATAACCGTTTTCTCATGGTTGGCTAGCCCTTCATCAAGGAACCGTGCGATCTCCGCATCCGTGAACGCATCGGTGCTTTTCCAAGGTTCGAACTTCAGTCCCTCAGAAGTCCATATTTCAGGACTATCAAGGCGGCCCGGATTCGCCTCCGGGGGCGGATCAATCCCGCGCCGCCTCAGCCACCGATAAAGGGCCTGAATATGCACCATCATGGTATGCCTCATCCTGTAAGCATGCCGGTACATATCCAGCGCAGCCTCTCCCCTGTCGCTGGCTTCGGCGAACCGGAACCTCAATTCCACATAACGCGTATACAGGGTCAATTCATCCAGGCGCTCCAGAACCGCCGGATCATTTGTAAGTGTTCTTGCCCGGTCGATATGGCCGTACATACGGGCCAAAACGTCCTCGTTGGTACGCGGGGTGTCATAATCCTCAGCGATCAGGTAATAGAACTCGCTCATCGGCTCTCGTGCCTCTCCGAAAGCGTTTTCAAGGAACTCTTCCACCAGTTCATCCACTCTGTAGGCACTATCACTATCCCACAGCAGCCGCGAAGAGAGCCAGTAGCCAAGTCCGTTGGCACCCCAGGAGTCGGACGCTTCAGAGTTCATAAAACGGGCGCCTCGTTCGTGCCAATAAGGAATATTCTCTTTCAGATAGTTTATGTTGCCCCCGCGGGCCCGTCTGGGCATGGCCTGGCTCCAGGTATGCACGTCATGATATCCCCTGATCCCCATAAAGTGTGTGCGCTCCGACCAGCCGTCGATCATTTCATCGAAGGTATAACCTCCGCGGATAAAACCGGTGGCCAGGCTGACTATTACATTCGGGTGGACATCGACTGAGGGTGGTGGAGAGTGGCTGGCATAGCCATAAATCCCCACATATTTTTCCTCATCGAAACCCAA